>NZ_JBSFEO010000050.1:0-86825 GCF_053594475.1 Embleya sp. NPDC001921 | reverse complement strand
AGCACGGCGCGATGTACGCGATCGGCGCGCTGGCGAGCATCCTGCTGGTGTCGATCAAGTGGGAGATCCACGAGGTGATCACCGGCCTGGTCGGGATCGGGTTCATCGGTGTCGCGCTGGTCTCCTCGATCATGCGCAACAAGCGGCTCGGACACGTTCCGGGGCAGACCGGAAATGTTCCGGGACAGAACAGCAGCGGTGTGAAGGTCGACGCCTAGCCTTCGGCCATATCCCGAACGCGGCCCGCACACACCCCACACGTATCACCACGACCGGTACCGCGCCCGAGCACCGCTTCGGGCGCGGTACCGGTTTTTCGTGCCCCGTTGTGTCCTGCACCCACCGCTTCCACCAGTGGCAGAGCCCGCCCGGCGAGTCGGGGAAGTCGCCGCCGTCCCCGTGCCCGTCCGCATCCGCGCCCGGGCGTCGTGATCGGGGAACACCGAGTGCCCAGCGGCCCCGCTCTCGCCGGGGGGGTTGAAGACACGCCCCAGGTCATCCGTCGGTGCTCGGTCACTTCGGCGTGGGTGCGGTGGTGTCGTCCCGGTGGGATGTGGGCCGGCGAGGGGGTTGGGCGAGGAGGCCGTCGATGATCACGCGGAGTTTCCACGCGGCCCTGGCGTCCTGGTCGCCGCCGGTGAGGCTCGGTGCCAGAGCCCGCAGGGTGGGGTACCGCTCGGCGGGCAACGCCCGGAAGGTGGCGTCGAGTCGGGCGGTGAACGTCTCGGACCCGGTCGGATCGGCGCCCGACGAGGGCTCGGCGGGGGCTTGTCGGGATCGTGCGTCGCCGGCGTTCTCCAGGGCGGTCGAGTAGATGTACTGCCCGAGCAGGTCGATGGCCCAGGAGCAGGCGTCGTCGTCGAGCCCACCCGTTTGGAGCAGGCGCGCCGCCTCCTCGGTCAGGCGCAGGCCGTGCGGGCCGGGGAGGGCGTCCCGCAGGCCGACGGAGGCGATGTCGTTGTGGCCGGCCAGGGCGGCGACGATGCGTCCGACGAGCAGTTCGAGGCGGGTGCGCCAGTCCCCCGAGACCTCGTCGGGCACGACCACGTCGGCCACCGCGTGGTCGAGGACGAGCGCCATCAACTCCTGCCGATCGCGGACGTAGACGTAGAGCGAGGCGGGACCGGTCTCCAGGGCCTGGGCGACGCGCCGCAGGCTCACCGCTTCGCAGCCCAGCTCGTCGACCAGCGCCATGGTGGCGACCAGGACGGCGTCCAGGCCGAGCTTGGATTTCGAGGGGCGGGAGCGCGAACGGGCTTGCGGCATGGCGCAACCCTACCTTGACGAATGCTGTTCGTTAAGGGCACTCTGCTTGACGAACAGTGTTTGTTAAGCCTGGTTGGGAGACCCCGTGACCGTTCCCGCTTCGACGTCGGCCGCCCCTACGGCGCCGCCGGCCGCCCATCCGCATCGGTGGCGGATCCTGGCGGTGGTGCTGCTGGCCCAGGCCCTGGACCTGCTGGACGCGACCGTGATGAACGTGGCCGCCCCTTCGGTCCGTGCCGGGCTGGGCGGCGGCGTGGCGATCATGCAGTGGCTCACCGCCGGGTACACGCTCGCCTTCGGTGTCCTGCTGATCGTCGGCGGCCGGCTGGGCGATCGATGGGGTCGGCGCCGGCTGTTCGTCGTGGGCGCCGCCGGGTTCACGGCGGCCTCCGCGGTGTGCGCGACGGCGCCTTCGCCGACCGTGCTGGTCGCGGCACGGGTGGCGCAGGGCGCGCTCGGCGCGTTGATGATCCCGCAGGGGTTCGGCGTCCTGAGCGCGGTGTTCGACGAGCGCGAACGCGGCCGCGCGTTCGCGACGTTCGGACCGGTGATGGCGCTCGCCGGGGTCGGTGGCCCCGTCCTCGCGGGCGGCCTCATCGCCCTCGACCCGGCCGGACTCGACTGGCGGATGATCTTCCTGATAAACCTTCCGCTCGGCGCACTGACCGTGGTCGGGGCGCTGCGGTGGATGCCGGCCGACCCGGGCGACCCGCTCGTGCGGATCGATCCGCCGGGTGCCCTCCTGGTCGCCATGGGATCCGCGTTCGTCGTCCACCCGCTGATCCAGGGCCGGGAAGCGGGTTGGCCCTGGTGGACGGTCGCGGAGATCGCCGCCGGCATCGCCGCCTTCGCCGCGTTCGGCCGACGTCAACGCACCAGCCGCTCGCCGGTTCTGGTGCCGAGCCTGCTGCGCAAACCCGCGTTCGTCGGCGGTCTCGCGGTCACCGCCGCGTTCTTCACCGGCCTCGGCGGACTGCTGCTCGTTCTCTCCCTCCACCTCCAACTCGATCTCGGCCGCTCCGCGTGGGGGACCGCGCTCTCCCTGTCGCCGCTCGCCGCGGGCATCGGGCTCGCCTCGCTCATCGCTCCGTCGGTGGCCGCCCGGCTCGGCCGCTCGCTCCTGCACCTGGGGCTGGGGGTGGAGGCGCTCGGCACGCTCGGCCTTGCCGCCGCGGCCGCGTCCGGCGCACCGGCCTGGGCGCTGTCGATACCGGTCCTGGTCGTGGGCCTGGGCGTGGGCCTGGTGTCCGGCACGCTGGTCCAGTCGATCCTGGCAGCCGCCGAACCCGCCGAGACGGGGAGCGCGTCGGGCACCCTCAATGCCCTCCAGCAACTCTCCACGGCCCTGGGCGTCGCGGTGCTCGGCACCGTGTACTTCGCTGCCCACGATGCCGGCGCCCCCGACCCGGGAGCGGACGGCCTGGTGATCGGCGCACTCGTGGTCACCGCGACCTGCATGGTCGGCGCGGCCCTCGTGTTCCTGTTGCCCCGGGCCCGCGCCTCGTAGGCGAGACGACTCACCACCGGCGTCGGCACGGGCCCCGGTCGCGCCTGCGCCCAAGCGGCCCCGGCCGTCGGTCACATCGCCCTTGCCGACCGGGTGGCACCGCGGCCCGCTCCGGCCGAGCCGCTGTCTCGGTCGCACCCGCGACACCCGAGACGCGACCCGGGTCAGCCCGGCAGCCCATCAGCCCGGCAGCCCGTCAATCCATGAGTCCATCGAACATGTGAGGACCCGCGTCATGAGCAAAGTGATCGTCTTCGGAGCCAACGGCCGCACCGGACACCTCGTCGTCCGGGAGGCCCTGCACCTGGGACACGACGTCACCGCCGCGGTGCGCGAGCCGGCCCGGTGGCGCCCCCCGACTCCGCAGGACTCGCCCGGCGCGGGGGAGGCGAACCTCGTGCGGGCCGACGTGCGCGACGCCGACAGCATGCGCTCCGCCGTCGAAGGCCATGACGTCGTGGTCTCCGCGATCGGCCCCTCGGGGTGGCACGCACACCGGCTCTACTCCGACGCGGCGCGGACCCTGGTGTCCGCGATGGAAGGCGCCGGCGTACTCCGGCTGATCGCGGTCACCTCGGGCGGAGTCAACCACCGCGACCCCAACTTCCCCTGGTGGTACCGCAATCTCGTCTCTCCTTTGGTGAAGGAGCTGTACGACGACATGCGGTTGATGGAAACGATCGTTCGCCGAAGCGGCATCGACTGGACCTTCGTCCGCCCCGCCCGGCTGCAGGACGAACCCCCGACCGGCAGCTACCGTGTCCTCGACGCGAGCAACCCCAAGGGCGGCCGCAAGGTCACGCGCACCGACCTCGCTCGCTTCATCGCCCGCGAACTCGACGAACACCGCTGGTCCCACGCGGCCCCGACCCTGGCCGAATGACCCACGACGCCTTCGAAGCGTGTGTCGGTGGTGTCGGATCCGTCGACCGAAGTCGGTGACGAAATCGACCATCACCGACTTCGGTTGGAGGCGAGCGGGCCGGCCACTCGCCTCCAACCCCCGTTCCCGCTACTGCATGATCGTCCGCGGCAGATGGGACGGCGTGCCGATACAGCTGTAGAACTGCAGCGTGTAACCGCGTCCGATGGTCACCAGAGTGGGCTCGCTCGCGCTTCGGTACGGATGCTCGGCCGGCTCCTCGGCGTCCTCGTCCTCCTCGACCGGACGCCAACTACCGGTGGATCCGTCCCATTCGCTGCCGTCGACGGTCAGCAGCGCCTCCACGGGCCCGCCGCACTCGCCGCAGCTCAACTCGTCGGAGCCCGCGGGATCGCGGAAGGTGAAACGTGCCGGCCACCCACCCAGTTTCCAACCGGGCGCCACGGACAGGTCGTTCCGGTAGTCCACCGACCGCTGCCCGGACCAGGTCAGCACACGCTCCGCCAGTTCCTCGTCGAGGACGTGGTACGGCGGGAACTCACGCACCCGCTCGGGCCGCAACAGGCACGGATCCGGCACGTGGTCACTCTGTTCCACGAATGCGGGCTCGGGCGGAGCGACCAGGACCTCCCCAACGTCCGAGGACAGGCGCCACCTGAGCTGTACGGCGCCCGAGGACCCTTCGATCTCGTCGCAAGGCGACCACAACACCTGCAGGAGATCGGTCCCCTCCGGAAACGGGAATCCCGGCACGTCGCGGGCGTAGAGCTGGGCGAGCGCGATCAGAGGCAGCGGCCCCGCCGGCAACTTTGGCCTGTGTCCCGCGTGTATCCGGTCGACGACTTCCTGCTCCGCCGCGGTCAGCAGGTTCTCCCGGGGCCCCCGCGGTCGCGACCACGCCCGGGTGAGAACCGCCCGCAGAGTGCGAACGTCCGCGAGCGTGGTCAGCGGCCCGCTCGGCAGGTACGGCGACTCGTACTCGGGCCAGGGCTCATCCGCCGGCCACAACAACGGCCCGCCCACCGAACTGTCGTGGACGCCAGGTGCACCCGGGTAGGGATGCAGACGGGTGGTCGTCCTCGCCAGGCCGGCAAGTTCCGGAAACTCCACGGCCACATCCAACGGGCGTGACGGTGTCCTACGTGTCATGTCTTTGCCTTCCCAACGCCGATGTCGCATCCAAGCACGAGGAAGCGACAGCCCGGACAGGCCCTTCGCGTCGACCGGAACCCGGACCTCGACCTCGCACTGGGCCTCGCCAACCTCCGGCTGGGCTGCGGCCGTTCACGCGCCGGCCCCAAGGACCTGCGCGATGATCGACCTCACGACCCGCCGACCCGTCGGCGAAGCCACCCCCACCCGTGCGGAACCCGATCCTCAAAAACCGGGGACGAGACGCCGGTTAAGATCTCACGGTGAAGATCTGGACCGAGCGCCCTGCCCAGACCGACGTCGAAGCAGTCGTCCGTCGCTACTTCGCTCTGCTCCAAGCCGGGAGGAACTCCGAGGTCGAGCAGCTCGTCGATGACACCTCGGTCCGGCATGTGCTCAAGTCACTGTGGGCCGGCTCGGTCCGGGCGAGCGCCGATGAGGACGAGGCGAGCCGCGGACCTGCTGCCGACGAGTGGGAACGGGACTTGTCCTGGCTCGGCGAACTCGATCTCGCGACCTTCCACTGGGCCCACGAGGGCGGTGGTTGCTACGTCAAGATCACCTACCGCGCGCGGATCATCGAGGTGGCATTGAACTTTTGGGTCAAGCCCACCGACGCCGGCTGGGTCGTCTCGGGACCGGCCACCCTCTGGTAGTCGGACAGGCGAAAAAGCGGCACGATCCGGGTGTCGGCGCCGGGGCGGCGGTGGCGGCTGCCGCGTGTGCGCGGGTACTCGATCACGCGGGCGCGTCGGCGTAGCAGGCCAGGCCCTTGCCCCTGTCCGAGGGCGAACGCATCTGGTGGCAGGAGCCGTTCGTCCGTCGGGGCGCCCGCTGTTCGCCTACGATGTCGCCGCCTCACCGCGCCGCCGCTTGGGAAATCGTCTGAGGCCAGGCGCAGTTCGATGTCGTGGTCGCCGTTGCCGTTCCTCGGGCGTGGAGTCCCGGGAGATTGCGCGCGTGCTCCCCACCGCGATCTCGACGCTTGGTGTCCACGGCCGGCCTTCGACCCTCGTCCTCGCCGGAGTGCCCCGGGTCTCGGCCAGCTAGATCGCGATGCAATCTAGATAGTGCTGCTATCTTGCTGCTGCATGAAGACGGAGCGGCACAGTCAATGGCTGCGCGGTGTACTGGATTTGTGCGTTCTGGGCCTGCTTGTCGAGGGTGAGAGCTACGGCTATCGGCTCGGACAGGCGTTGGAGGACGCCGGGTTCGGCGCGATTCGCGGCGGGACGCTGTACCCGGTGCTGCTGCGGCTGGAGCGCGGCGGTCTGATCGCGGCTCGCTGGTGCGAGGGTGACGCCGGACCGGCGCGCAAGTACTACCGATTGACGCCACCGGGCGAACGGGAACTGCGTGCGGCCGCAGGTGAATGGGTCGATTTCACGCGACGCGTAGGTGCGGTCTTGGAAGAGGTGGAGCAGTGATCACCGGCCCCGAATGGCTTGACGCGCTGGCAATCGAACTGCGGCTGCGAGGACTGCCGTCGGATCGGATCCGCCACGTGCTGCACGAAGCGCAGGCTCATCTGTGGGACGGCGGTGAGGATCCCGTCCGCGCCTTCGGCCCACCCGCGGTGTACGCGGCAGCCGTGTACGAGAGCCTGTGCGGAGCACAGATTTCCGACGCGCGACCGGCCCGTGCCTTGGGCCCGATTCGACTCCAGGCCTCGGGCATCGCCAAGCGACACGGCCGGCACCGAGTGCTCCAGCGAGTCGATCTGACCGTGCGCGCCGGGGAGGTTGCCGCCGTGGTCGGCGCGAACGGCTGCGGCAAGAGCACGTTCCTGCGCATCTGCGCGGGATTGGAGAGCGCGGACACCGGCCGCATCGTGCTGCGGGGGTCCGTCGGCTACTGCCCCCAGGGAGCGGGGACCAGTGATTTCCTCACCCCCGACGAGCACTTCGTGCTCGTGGGCGCGGCCCGCGGCCTGACCCGGACCCGCGCCCGCGGGGCCGGTCGAGCGCTGGCCGAACACCTGCGCTGGCCACAGCCCGCCCCGGCGGCGGCCGGACACCTGTCGGGCGGTACCCGACAAAAACTCAACGTGGTGTTGACCGCGCTCGGCGATCCGGACGTACTGCTCCTCGACGAGCCGTACCAGGGCTTCGACCGCGGCTCCTACACGGACTTCTGGGACCAGGTCTGGGAGTGGCGCGACGCGGGGAAGGCCGTCGTCGTGGTCACCCATCTGCTCGACCGGCTCGATCGGGTCGACACCGTGCTGGATCTGACGCCACGACGCGAGGCCGCGTCCACCGCCGACGGCCGACGCCACCCGAAGGGAACACACACCCGGTGACCCGACTGATGACCATCGCCGAGATGACGGCGCGGGAGATCCTGCGACGTCGCCTGGTGCTCGTGCTCCTGCTGCTCTTTCCGCTGCCGTTCTACCTGACCCAACGCGCCGACCACGCCGGTCAATCGATCAGATTCCTCTTCCTGGGACTGAGTTGGGCGATGAGCGGCTCCGCGCTGTTCGTCGGCCAGAGCGGCCGGTCGATCGAGGAACGGCTTCGGGTGTCCGGCTACCGCGTCCACCAGTTGTGGATGGGTCGAATGCTGGCGCTGTGGCTGATCGGGACAGTGGTGGCACTGCCCTATCTCGCGATCGTGGCCCTGGATCAACCGCGCGTGCGACTGGGTGCGATCGCCCTCGCGATGGGGCTGTGCGTGGCCGTGGCAACGCCGTTCGGCCTGCTCCTGGGAGCTTTGGTGCCCCGCGAGTTCGAGGGAACGCTGCTGCTGCTGATCACGGTCGGCATGCAGATGATTGCCGACCCCGCGACCACCATGGCCAGGATGCTGCCGTTCTGGTCCGGCAGGGAGATCGGCACCTACGCCATCGACCACACCGAGGTCGCCTTCCTCGTGCGGGGTGTCGTGCACGGCCTGATCTCCGCCCTGGTGCTCTCGATCGCGCTGGCCGCGGTCTCCGCGTTGCGGCTGCGCCGCCGTCCGCACCTGCGGGTACTGCCCTCCGGGTGACGACCGAGGGCCGGCCCCGCGCGCGGATCGTCCCCCCGCACGCGGAGCCGGTCTCACCGGAACACCGGCGATCGTGCTCCGGGACATCGTTTCCCCGCGTCCGCGGAGCCGGTCCCGCTGCGCCGGCAGCGAGAGCGCGCCACGACGCTGTCCGGCAGTGGCCGGTCGCGTTCGGCCGGTGAGAGCGACCCGTGAGGCGTCGCGTCCTTATGAAACAGGCGAGTTCGCAAGGGCGGGCGTGCTCTCGGGCCGTCCGGGGGGAAGGACCAGCGCCAGGATCGCGGCCAGGAGATAGAGCGCGATCACCACGCCCATCCCGATCACCGCGGAGTCCACCGCGTCGTGTCCGCCGTCGAGTCGGCCGAAGTAGACGGTGCCGATCAACGCGACGCCCGCGGCCACGCCGACCTGAATCGCGGTGTTGATCAGCGAGGACGCGGCGCCGGCCTCGGCCTCGGGCACCTTCGCCAAGACGATGGTGAGCAGTGTGCCGGCGACCATGGCCATGCCGAGTCCCGCGACGACCAGGCCGGGGATCAGGTGCCAGGGCGCGATGCCCGTGCCGTACCGGTCGACGCAGAGCACGATCAGTGTCATCCCGGCCGCCATCACCAGCGCGCCGAGGATCACCACCCTGCGGCCCAGCGGCATCAGTCGTGGCGCGAAGCCCGAGCCGATCCCGACCCCGACGGTGAAGGGGATCATCGACAGTGCGGTGCGCAGTGGGGAGTATCCGGCAGCGGTCTGGAGGTGCACCGTGAGCACCAACGTGTACGCGGTTCCGCAGAAGAACAGCACGGCGACCGAGAGTCCGCCGATCACGCTGCGGTGGCGGAACAGGGCCGGATCCACCAGGGGCGATCCACCGCGTCGACCGAGGGCCCGCTCGTGGCGAACGAACAGCCACAACAGGAGGGGGCAGGCGGCCGTCGTGGCCACGATCCACAGCGGCCACCCCAGCGGGCGCCCCTCGACCAGGGGATAGAGCAGTGCGAGCAGGCCCGCGGTGGCGATGACGGTGCCGCGCACGTCCGCGGACAGTGCCTGCTCGGAGCTTGATTCCCGGGTGAGTACGACGGCACCGACGAATGCCGCGATGCCGATCGGGATGTTGACGAGGAAGATCGGTCGCCAGCCGAGGCCGAACAGGTCGGCGTCGAGCAGTACTCCGCCCAGCAGCGGGCCGCCGAGGCCGCCGAGTGCGAAGCACATGCCGTACATCGACATCGCCTTGGCGTGCTCGGATTTGGGGAACTCGACCTGGAGCATGGCAAGGACCTGCGGCACCATCAGGGCCGCGGCCCCGCCTTGGAGTACGCGTGTAGCGATCAGCATCTGTGGTCCGGTGGCCGAAGCGGCCAGGGCCGAGGCGACGACGAAGCCGCCGAGTCCGGCGAGATATACCCGACGGCGCCCGTACCTGTCGCCGAGCCGGCCCCCGGTGATCATGGCGGCGGCGAACGCGAGGGTGTATCCGGCGATCGCCCACTCCACCTGTGCCGACGAGGCGCCCAAGTCCTCGCGCAGTGAGGGCAGTGCCACGTTGAGCACGGTCGCGTCGATCATGTCCATCAACACCGCGGCCAACGTCACCGTGAGCGCGGCCCATCTGCGTGGGCTGTAGCGCGGTTCTGCCGCGGGGTCCTCGTGTTTCGCGCTCGGATCCCGGGTGGACGTGGGCATGGGGCGGCTCCCTGGTTTCGGCGTGCCGTCGTTGCGGTGTGCCGTCGTTTCGACAGACATGCCGCGTTGTGGGCAAGGTCGTTGTGGCGGAGGAGGGCAGGATGAAGGCCGGCCCGAGCTCGCGAGCCTTGGCGAACGCCGGCCTTGGGACATTGCCGGCCCCCTTGGTTCGGGAGCCCCGACGGCGCACGGTCCGGCAAGGGATTACGCCGCGTCCTCGTCGGTTGCCTCGGTCTCGATCCGGCGGAGTGCAACCACCGGGATCACTCGCGGTGTTCCGGCCTGATACGCCGCGAAGGCCGGATCGCGGTCGCACTGGGCCGCGAAGAGGCGGTCGCGTTCGGCGCCCACGAGGGGCGTCGCCTCCGCGACGTAGGTCTCGACGACGGCACCCTCGGCGTCGCCGTCGACGCCCACCTCGACGGTGACCTGTGATTGCGCCAGCAGGTTGTGGTACCAAGCGGGATTGCGCGGACCACCCGCGTTCGAGGCGAAGATCAGGATCCGGTCGCCGTCGGACGCCCGGACCACGGGGTTGGTGTGCGGGCGGCCGGTGCGCGCGCCGACCGTGGTGAGCAGGACGAGTGGGGCGCCCTCGAACATTCCGCCCACGTGGCCACCGTTGGCGCGGAACTCCGCGATGACGTGTGCGTTGAAATCCGCGGGACCCGGGTGTTGCTCCGGCATGGGGTGACCTCTCGACTAGCATCGACATGAGAAGAAATATTTGCTTTGCAAGCAAAGCTATTGATGCGAACCTATGGAGCGTGCAGACGGATGTCAAGAGTCGATCGAGAACCCGACGCGTCCGGTCCGGGCGTCGACGAAGCGGTCCGGACGATGCTCCTGTTCATGCCGCGCATGATCGGGCGCGTGAAGCGCATCCCCATTCCCGCCGAACTGGAGGGGTACGCCCTGGCCCCCCGACACCTGTCACTGCTCGCCTACCTGCTCTTCGACGGACCGCTGCTGGTGAACGAACTCGCCGCCCGGCTGGAGGTCGCCCCCACGACCGCGAGCCTGATGGTCGGCGACCTCTGTCGCCAAGGGATCCTGCGCCGCGACCAGGACCCGAACGACCGTCGCCGAACGATCGTCTCCATCGGAACGGAACACCGTCCGGCGATCGACAACTGGCTGGGCCGGGGGGCGACCGCTTGGCGCAAGGCGCTCGAACCGCTGAGCGCGCCCGAACGACAACTGTTCATCGACACCTTGGCCGCCTACGACCGAGCCGTCGCCGCCGGCGAAGGTGACTGACGCCCGGGGGCGGTGGGTTGCGGTGTGGTGATGGTGCGGGCCGGGTTGTTGCCGGCCGGGGTGTTGCGGGCCGGGGCGGAAGGTGCGGGGTTCGGCTTCGGCCCGCGGGGGGGGAACCGTTCGCCGGTTTCCATTCGGACGTCGCCCCGCAGAAACGAGATCCGGCGCATTTCCGGCGGGTGCGACGAAGGACGCGAGCGGCATCGTTTCGAATCCGGAGGAACTGTGACTGCGGCGATCGTGGTCAACCCGGCCGACCCCGGGGACATCGTCGCCGTCCCCAAGCACGGCCTCGGCCGCGGCTTCGACGGCGTCGATGTCGACGACCACACGATCATCGACACCTTCGACTTCCACCTCGCCAAGAACCACCTGCCCACAGGCAACTCGGCGAAGCCCTCCGCACACTGCTGTGAATCGAGCGGCCGGCCGATCCGGAAACCGGGCGGCGAGCCGCCGAAGCCCCTTGGGGACTACGCGTGGCCGTCCGCTTGGCGCAGCCTCACAGCCGGGATCTCAGTACGTCGACCTCGCAGCCCGGCGCGGACGGGTCGAAGCCGTGCTCGACCAGCCGGCGCACCGCCACCAGGCTCCGTAACGACCACCACGCGCGGATCACGTCGAGGTCGACGTCGGTGCCGTAGCCGGCGACGACGTCGCCGAGGTGCTCCCGGTGTCCGAGCGTCAGGGTGGCGAGGTCGTAGAGGGCATCACCCCGGCCCGCCTCGGACCAGTCGATGACGCCGGTGATCTCGTCACCGTCGACGAACACGTGGGCGACTTGCAGGTCGCCGTGCGTGAACACCGGTGTCCAGGGCCGGAGCGCGGCCTCGGCAATCCGGCGGTTGCGTGTGACCAGGTCGGCGGGAAGGACGCCGTTCGCGAGGAGCCACTCGCACTCGCGGTCGAGGTGCGATGCGATCTCCTCGAGGCTGCGACCGGGCCATGGCGGAAGCGGCGCGTCGTGGAGCATCCGTACGGCGGCACCCGCCGCGGCCCACGCCGCGGACGGCGCGGTCGACGGCTCGCCGAGACGGCCGAGCGCCGTGCCCGGGAGTGCGGCGAGCGCGAGCACGGGCGGTTTCCGCCACAGGACTTCCGGAGTCGGGATCGGTGCCACGGCCATCGCCTCGACCTCGACGTCGGCGCGCGTCTGATCCGCGTCGATCTTCAGGAACACGCCGCCGACGCGCAGGGTCGCGCACTCGTGATGGGCGACGACAACCTCGACTTCGTCCATGTCGCCCATTGTCGCGGGACGACCGCCGCCACTTCGACCGGATTTGCGACGCGGACGATCCCCCCGCCCCGCTCCGCCCCGCTCCGCCCCGCTCCGCCCCGCTCCGCCCCGCTCCGCTCCGCCCCGCTCCGCCCCGCTCCGCCCCGCCCCGCTCCGCTCCGCCCCGACGCGACGCGACCTAATCGGACCCGATCCGACCCGACCGTCGGCACCGCGGTGGCGTCGGCCGGGGATTCACACTCGGATCACCGCGAACGCCACCGCCATACCCGAGAGTTCGCGGTCAATCGTCAACCGCGGCGTCGGAAGGGCACACGCTGGACCAACCAGCCAGGGCTGACGGCGCGCGGTCGGACGAATCGGGCGGGGGGCCTCGCAGGTTGTGCTCGCGCTGTGTGCTGGAAGCCGGCCGGCGTCGGGCGGGCGCGTGGGGTGGTGGCTCAGCGTGGGGTGGTGGTTCAGCGCGCTGCGCGGACCAGCAGGCCGGCGAGGAGTACTTCGAGGAGTTCGCGCAGGGTCGAGCCGAAGTCCAGGCGCAGCGCCGCAAGTTCGGGGTCCGCCTCGTAGGCGGCGAGCATCGCCGCCGACGGCTGGGCGTGCGTCCACACCGCGCCGGTGACCATGACGGCGGCGGCCACGAACCGAAACGCCGCCGGCTGGGCGAGTTCGGGGAGGTGGCGGCGGATGAGCCCGACCATGATGTCGACGTTGGCCAGCGCGGCGTGCTTGTACCCGGCGGCGATCTGCGGGGAGACGTTGCGTTCCAGGACGGCGGCCTGGGCGCCGAGCAGGTCGCACAACACCGGTTGCTCCGCCAGGGAGGCCGCGATCGTGGCGGCCACCCGGTCGGCGCGCTCGGTCGTCGGCGCGTCGGCGTCCACCGCGTCCGCGAGGGCGACGTCGAGCCGCTCCAGCCAGGCGCGCAGGGCGACGTCGAGGAGTTCCAGCAGAACCGCCTCGCGCGACTCGAAGTAGCGCAGCACGTTCGACTTCGCGAGCCCGACGCGGCGACTGAGCTCGTTGAGGCTGAGCTGGGCCACCGGCATCTCGGTCAGCATCGCCGCCGCGACGTCCAGGATCGCCCGTCGGCGGATCTCCCGCTGTTCTTCGTTGCGCGCACGCTGGAACGTCGTCATGCGCCGAATTCTACAGACCCCCGGTCTGTTGTTAAGAGACCGGAGGTCTGCTAACTTGAAATCACAACAGACCGACAGTCTCTTATGATCCTTCAAGGAGCCCCCATGTACGACGTCCCCGACCAGACCGGCAGGTTCGCCGTCGTCACCGGCGCCAACAGCGGCACCGGCCTGGAGACGGCCAAGCGCCTCGCCGCCGCCGGCGCCCGCGTCGTGATGGCCGTCCGCACCGTCGCCAAGGGCGAGGCGGCGCGCGCCGAGATCCTGGGCGTACACCCCGGCGCGAACCTCGAGGTCCGCCGGATCGACCTGGCCGACCTGGCCTCGGTCCGGGACTTCGCGAACGGGATCGTCGCCGACGGCACGCCCCTCGACCTCCTGGTCAACAATGCCGGGGTGATGGCGCCACCCGCCCGAATGACCACCGCCGACGGCTTCGAGTTGCAGTTCGGCAGCAACTTCCTGGGCCCGTTCGCACTCACCGTCCGCCTGCTGCCCGCGCTGCTCGCCGCCGCCGCGCCCCGGGTGGCGACCATGAGCAGCGGCACGGCCAACTACGGCCGCATCCACTTCGACGATCTCCAGTGGGAGAACGGTCGCTACCGCACTCACCTCGCGTACGCCCAGTCCAAGCTCGCCGACCTCGTCCTGGCCCGACACCTCGCCGACCTCGCGGCCGAGCGCGGTTGGCCGCTGACGAGCACCGCGGCCCACCCGGGCTTCACGCGCACGAACCTGCAGACGGCGGGGGCGAGCCTGGGACGCGACACGCCCAAGCGCTCCCTGTTCGCCGCGCTCGACTTCCTGCCCTCCCAGGGCGTCGAACAGGGCGCCGAACCACTGCTGTACGCCGCGACCAGCCCCGACGCCGAAGCCGGCCACTACTACGGCCCGAGCAAGCGCCTCGGCCTCGTGGGCCCCACCGGACCTGCCAAGATCACCAAGCGGGCCCGCGACACCGCGACCAACGCCCGCCTGTGGGCCGAGGCCGAACGCCTCACCGGCGCGCGGCTCCCCGCGTACGCCGGCTGACCCTCCCTCGATCGACCACCCCCTCACCCAGGAGAGATCCCTGTGCACGTGCTCCTCTTCGGCGCCACCGGCATGGTCGGCCAAGGCGTCCTGCGCGAATGCCTGCGCGACGACCGCGTCACCCGCGTGACCGCGGTCGTCCGGGCACCGCTCGGCACGGCCGACCCCAAGCTCCGCGAGATCGTGCACGCGGACTTCACGGACTTCTCGGCGCTCGCCCCCGAGTTCGAAGCCGTGGACGCGTGCTTCTTCTGCCTCGGGATCTCGTCCGTGGGCAAACGCGAGGACGAATACCGCCGGATCACCCACGACTACACCCTCGCCGCGGCCCGAGCCCTACCCGCAAACCCGGCGCTCACCTTCGTCTACGTCTCCGGCGAAGGCACCGACAGCACCGAACGCGGCCGCTCGATGTGGGCCCGCGTCAAAGGCCGCACCGAGAACGAACTGCTCGCGATGCCGTTCCGCGCGTACATGTTCCGCCCCGGCTTCATCCACGCGTCGCACGGCGAGATGTCCCGGACCCCGACCTATCGCAGGCTCTACGTGGTGATCTCCCGGCTGTACCCGCTGCTGCGCCGGGTGGCCCCCAAGTACGTGACCACCACCGAGAACCTGGGTCGCGCGATGCTCGCCGTCGTGGGACGCAACGGTACGGGCGAGCGCATCCTGCGCAGCCCGGACATCAACCAGGCGGCAGCCGGCGGGAGTTGAGCGCCCCGCCGGGCCCCGGTGCGCCGCCACGCCCTCGATCCGGGAACCGGCACGGCGGGCACGATCCGTACCAGGACCGACCACGGCCCGCAGGCGATGATCGTCTCCGCCATGAGCGGCGAGGCGCGGGCGCGCGCGGGGACACCACTGCGCGCGACGCCGTACCTCGATGCCCGTGTCGGAGGACGGACGCATCCGACCCCCTGTCGCCGGACGCGCCTGGAATAGCGTGGGAACAAGATCTCGAGTGACCGGGAGGGCGCCGTGCGCTTCGCGTTGGGCAACTTGTTCGCCGACATACCGACGGAGCAGCTCGATGAAGCTCGGAGCTTCTACGGTTCGAGGACGGCCGGTCGTGGCCCCGGCAGCGCGGAGGAGTTGAGGGAAGCGCGTGCGCGGAGGTCCGCGCCTGCCCCGGCCGATCCACCGGCAGTCGAAGAGATGGCCGAAGCATCGGGAGCGCGCGTCCCGGTGCGGATCTTCACCCCGTCCGACGAGCGAGCGCGAGGCGTCTACCTGGACATCCACGGAGGCGGCTTCTACATGGACTCCGCAGCACGAGGAGACCTGCGCAACCGTCGGCTCGCGGAAGCCCTCCACCTCGCGGTCGTCAGTGTCGACTATCGCCTGGCGCCCGAGCATCCGTGGCCGGCCGCGCCCGACGACTGCATGGCGGCGGCACTTTGGCTCGTGGAACACGCGCGGGAGCGCTTCGGCACGACCCGGCTGCTGATCGGCGGGAGTTCGGCGGGAGCGACACTCGCACTGGCGACCCTGCTGCGACTGAGGGACAGCGGGGTCGCCGACGAATTCGTGGGAGCCGTACTCCAGTTCGGCACCTACGACCTGAGCGCACAGACGCCGGCCGGACGTCGGATCGCGGACGAGTACTTCATCCGGGCCTACGCGGGCCACGTCGCGGACCGCACGCTTCCGGACATCTCTCCCCTCTACGGCGACCTGCGCGATCTTCCCCCGGCGCTCCTGGTCGTCGGAAGTGCGGATGTGCTGTTGGAAGACAACCTCGCGATGGCCGGTCGACTCTCCGCCGCCGGGAATCGCGTCGAACTCCGGGTCTATCCGGAGGCCCCGCACGGCTTCACCGGGCACCCCACCGCAATGGCTCGAACGGCGCTCGACGGCGTGGAGACCTGGTTGCTCGACCGCATCGCCCAACCGCGACGGACCATGCCGGCGCCGTGATCGTGTAGCCGAGCGACCGCTCCCACCGCCACGGCGACCCGGAACGGCAGCACGTCGGGTACGCGTACGGAAGGTGCGGACGCTCCCGGGGAGTTGCGGCGGGACGACGGCGCAGGGAGAGGCGTCCGGGTGCGCGTTCGGGTCGGCCGATCACCGAAGAGGTTCGCACTTTCCGCGCTCAGGCAACCTCGCGTCCCAAGTCCTTGTTTCTATGGGTGAGGGGGTGTGTATGAGGCCAGACGACGCCGCGGCGTTCCGCGAGTTCGTCCAGTCCCGATGGGGGCGACTCGTGCGGATCGCGTACTTGATGACCGGAGACCACGGGGAGGCCGAGGATCTCGCCCAAACGGCCCTTGCCCGGGTGGGCGCCTCGTGGGCGCGGGTGCGGGCGGTCGAGCAGCCGGATTCGTACGTGCGCCGGGTCCTCGTCAACTGCAATATCAACCGGTACCGCCGGCTGCGCCCGGTGGCCTTGTTCGGCATGCGCACGCCCGATGTGCCGGGTCCCGATCCGACCCGCCAGGTCGACCAGCGCGATGCGTTGATGCGTGCCCTGGCCGAACTGCCCCCGCGCCAGCGCGCCGTGGTCGTGCTGCGTTTCTGGGACGACATGTCGGAAGCGGACGTGGCGGTGGTCCTCGGCTGCTCGGTCGGGACCGTCAAGAGCCAGACGTCCAAAGGTCTCGCGAAGCTGCGCCGCGACCCCGCCCTGGCGGCGGACGCCCGGTACGCGGAGGCCCCGTTGGAGAGGACAACCCATGAAAGTGCGTGACGAAACGGCCTGGATCCGGGCCGGACTCGACGAGCAGGTGGCGGACTTCAACGCATCGCCGGCTCCGATCGAGAGCATCGACCGCGAGCGCCGTCGGATCCGCAGGCGCCGTACGGGACTGGTGGTCACCGTGACATCGGCGGTCGCGGCGATCGCGGCGGTCTGCACGGTCGCCATGGTCGAGGGGAGCCCCCGGGACGAGGCGGATCGCCAGGGCTTGGCCGCCTCCGGCACCCCCGGCGCGTCGGTGGAGCCCACCCCCACGGTGCCGACGCGCCGGGGTGAGCTGCCCATGACGGACCGGCGGGCGCAAGACGCGGAGGTCGCCCGGCGCACCGAGGGCGCCATCGCCGTGATCATCGAAGCCCTCGACCCGGTGAACGCCCACGTTCGGTTCATCGCGCCGGGATACGGAGGCGACAGCAACGGCTTCACCCATGCCCGCTACGACGGCGCGTGGCGGGACGACGGCCAGATGGGGAACCTGGCCGTCACCTTCTACTCGCCCAAGTTGGCGGTCGGCAACGAACTGCGGGCCGGGCAAGGCCCCAGGAGCCCGCTGGACAACCCCGCGGACCTGTGCGGCACGCTCCCTCACCCCGAAGGGCTCGACGCGAACCGGTGGAACGAGTGCACCCGGGAGACGCTGCCCGACGGCCGCGTCATCAGCGTCGGCCGCGGCACCTCCACCGACCCCGAGGCGGTCACCGCCACCGTCACCCGAACGGACGGCAGCAAGGTCAGCATCTCCGTGACCGTGCACGGCTACCGCCAGACCACCCCACCGATCGAAGGCACCCCCCTGACCACGATCCCCGTCACCCAGGCACAGCTGAAGCAGCTGGTGGAGGACCCTCGCATCAAGTGGTGACCCCCGCCCGGGTGCGGAGGACGGCCCCACCCCCAGGCCGCGGAGTCGAGCGCCGGGCAAGGTCGCGGGAGCACGATCGACCGCCTCGGCTCGAACACCCGGACTTGGCGCCGTGGGTCCTCTTCGGTGGGTCGATGGCGGTCGACAGGTCACCCAAGTCGGGTTCGGAGTCCTGGCGCGACCCGCCGAGGTCGCGCCGCCTTCGAGTCCTTTCGGGAGTGGCCGCCCGGACCGCGCCGGGGCGACTGCCGTTCGAAGCCGATTCGTTGCCCGATGTGCGGTCTCGCGAGCAGGAGCGCGTGCCGCCGACCGGCCCACACCGAGTGCCGCCAGGGGTACGTACGGCCTGCGCCGATGTCGCCGCCTGCGTTCCGCACCGGCCACCCGACAGTCGTCGGCCGGACTACGATCCAGATTCAAGCCTGCTGAATCCTTGGAGAAGACGCATGGGTGATGTGAGCACCGGCACCGAGACCGACACCGGCACCAGCGCCAACAAAGTGGTCGTGAACAGGGCGATGTCGTTGGACGGCTTCATCGCCGGTCCCGACCACGCGATGGACTGGATCTTCGGGTACCTGTCCGACGACATGTTCCCGGAGGTCATGGCGGCCACGGGAGCCATGCTTGTCGGGCGGGGCACGTACGACGTCGCCAAGGGCATGTCCGACGAGCACACCGCCTACGACGGCGGACCACAGTTCGTCCTGACCCACAAACCTCCCACCGAGCCGGACCCCGCCGTCACGTTCCTCACCTGTGACATCGAGGAGGCCGTCGCGACGGCCCGCAGTGCCGCGGGCGGCGGGAACCTGGAGATCCTCGGTGCCGACGTCGCCGCCCAGTGCCTGCAGCGCGGACTCGTCGACGAGCTCCTGGTGTACGTCCTGCCGGTCCTGCTCGGCGACGGTGTCCGCTTCTCACCCCCGGGCCTCGGCAGGATCGACCTGGAACCCTTCAGCACCATCAGGTCGGGCGCCGTGACGATGCTCCGCTTCCGCGTCCGCAAGGAGGCGACCGATTCCGGGAGTTGACACCGACATCCGCGGCCGGCGTTCACCGCCCGCCGTCAGGGCGGCGGAAGTGCCTCACCGGACGACCGCGCCGTGTTCATCGCCGTCGTCTGCGTCGTGGTTCACCCGGATGGGCCCGTGAGGGGCGCGTTTCTCGCGCCGGGGCGGGCCGGACGCGCTGCTACGAGACGACCCGGAGCCGACCGCTCGGCCCGGGGCGGAGCTTGTCGAGAGCCTGTGCCGTGGCTTCGTCCGCAGGTAGCAGGACCACCAGTTGTTGTGCGTCCGAGGGCAGTTCGAGGGTCTCCCGGAGCAACCGCAAGGTGCGGCCCGCAGGGTGGTTGAGCCGGAGGGGGCCGCGTTGCGGCACCACGTGCCCGTAGAGGCGGCGGGTGAAGTCCGGGCCCGCCACGGGAGCGAGTTCTGCGGCGAGCCACTCGGTGTTCTCGATGCTCGGCCCGAGCCACAGGTCGAAGGCCTGCTCGTCCGCGACGTCGTCCCAGTCCGCGAAGAACTCGCGAGCGCGCGCGTCGGTGAAGACGTAGCGGGTGAGGTTCGGTGCCTCGGCGTCGAGGAGTCCCGTTCCGTCGGCCACCGCCGCGAAGCCGTCGGTGTGGGCGAGGATGTCGCCGAGCCGGTTCGTCACCAGTGCGATGCCCGGTTCGAGCAGACGCAGCGTCTCCAGGACGGACGGTCGTACCGCTCGGCTCGGCGGCGCGGGCCGGGCGTGCGAGGGGCACGCACCTCCGGTGATCTTCCTGAGGTAGCGCAGGTGGTCGCGCTCCGACGGATCCAGGCTCAGCGCGTCGGCGAGCGCGTGCACGATCGGCGTGGAGGGATTGCGGTCCCGGCCCTGTTCGATGCGGGTCAGGTATTCCACGCTGATGCCCGCGCGCGCGGCGAGGTCCGAGCGGCGCAGCCCCGGTGCGCGGCGGCGTCCGTGATCCGGCAGTCCCAGCGATTCCGGCTGGATGCTGTCCCGCTTCGCGCGGATGAAGTCCCCCAACGGCGTACCCATGAGGTGAGCCTATGACGGGGCCGGCGGGGTGTGGAGGGCTCAGGCCGGCCCTGCGGGGGCCGGCCTGAGCGCGGTCTGGTTGCGGCCTCGGCTCCACGTGATCGTGGTGGACATGGAGAACACCGAGCACAAGTTGCTGATCATCGTCGGAAGCGTTCGAGACGGAAGGTTCGGCCCGGTGGTGGCCTCGTGGGTGGCCGAACAGGCCGCCACCCACGGCGGCTTCGATGTGGACGTCGTCGATCTGGCAGACATCGACATCCCGCTGGCGCTGCCCGCCGCGTCCCCGAAGTACGCGGGCGACGACTACCCCCGCCCGGCCGGGATGGCGGCGTTGACGTCGGCGCTGGAGGGCGCCGACGCGTTCATCGTGGTGACACCCGAGTACAACCACAGCTACCCCGCGTCCTTGAAGGCGGCCATCGACTGGCACTTCACGCAGTGGACGGCCAAGCCCGTCGCCTTCGTCAGCTACGGCGGCGCGGCCGGCGGGCGACACGCGGTCCTGCACCTGGAGAACGTGTTGACCGAGTTGCACGCGGTGACCGTCCGCGACGGCCTCGCCTTCCCGAACTACTTCACCGCGTGGCAGGACGGCCGGCCGCTCGACGCCGACGCGCCGGGGTACGCCAAGACGCTCCTCGACCAGCTTTCCTGGTGGGCGGGCGCCCTGCGAACCGCACGCGAGGCCGCTCCGTACCCGGCGTGAGCGCGGCGGCCATGCGGTGCGTGCCGCCCGGGCGCACCGATCCGCCGGTCGGCCCGCTCGCGCTCGGCCGCATGGGGTCCGCGAGCCCGGCGCCCGGGGTCGACCCGCGGGCCACGGGCGATCGGGCCGCCCGCGACGATCCCCGAGGCGCGGCGGGCCGTACCGGCGCGGCGGGCCGTACCGGCGCGGCGGGCCCGGGCCGGGGTCGGCCGGCGGGGTTCGGCGACGCTCGGCCTCTTTGACATCGGTCTCGGCGGGGCGGCCCGGTGCGGCCCCGCCGAGCCGCTGTGCCTTGCCCGCGATGCCCTGCCGATCGGTCAGGCATCGTATGGTCATCTCGCCGTTGAGGACGGCCGATTCCGGGATGGCCGCGACCGCCGCCGCGCCGAGCGGGTCGGGCTCGCCGGCCAGGTGCCCGCGTGCCGCCGCGACCAGTGCCGGATCCGAATGGCGGTGCGCGAGCGCCTCCTCGATCTCGTCCGCGTACGGGAAGCACAGCTCCTTCTCGCCAGGTTCCGCCGGCTTCGGCATTCGGCCGGGCAGGCCGCCTCGCCGGGGATGCACGTGCCTGTTCCAGGATTTAGGTATGTCGATGGCGTTTTCGTCGGGAGGCGACGCGGCTTGCTCGTTCATGCCGAGGCGCTGTAGCCGGCACGAAGGACACTCGCGCGGCCGAAGACGCGCGTCGGACCCGTCGGCGGCTTCGTCCGGCCGGACCCGGTCGCCGTGCGCATCGTTCCCGTCCGGAACCCGCTGAGACCGGCGTGGATGTCCGCCCGAAGCCGCACCGGTCGGCGCCACGGCAACCGGATGAACTCCCGCGCGTCGGCGGCGTCGGCGGCGTCGGCGCAAGGGGACGTCTCCTGCGGTGACCTTCACGCCGCGTGGCCCGGTCGCTGTCCGAGTGATGAGCCGCCCTACGCGGTGGCGAGTCGGCCCTTCGGGTGCGAGCGCCGCCGGCACCGCCGGCCGGTGGTCGTGCGGAACGGGGTCGGGCGTGCCGAGACCCCCGCGGGATGCAGGCGCGGGGGTCTCGGTGTGTCGGACGTGGAGGAACGTCCGGGGAAGGATGCCCTCGGAGGGGTCAGCCCCGGTGGCCGCCGTGCTGAGGCGCCTGGTGCTCGCCGTGCGTCTCGTGCTTGTCGTCGTCCCCGTCGACGTTGAGGCAGGTGTTGCCGATGGCGGGGTTGAGGATGCCGACGATGTTCACGGTGTTGCCGCACAGGTTGATCGGCACGTGGATCGGGACCTGGAGGTTGTTGCCGGAGGCCACGCCGGGGGAGTTGACGGCGGCGCCGTCCGCGTCGGCCTCGGCGTGGGCGGCACCCGCGCCTGCCATCAGGACGGCTGCGGTGCCGGCCATGACCATGGTGACCTTCTTGAACGATCCCACGAACACTCCCTCTTCGCTGTGGCGCCGGTCCGTCCCGACGCCCCTGCCCCGATCAACGACTCACACGCCCAAAGGCTTCGGCCCCGGCGACCGTTCACCCGAACGCCACACACCAGGCACGCTCGCGCCGAATTCCCACACACCGCGACGGCCCCGTCGACATCACCGATCGCCCTCGCGTGGTGGTATGCGGCCATCGCTTCAGGGCGCACGCCAGACGTTGTCGTAGGCGGCTTGTTCGATCGCGCGTTGTTGGCGGACGGCTTCGAGTTCGGTCGCCGCGTCCTCGACCGCGGCGAGGACGGTGCCGACCGGGCCGCCCACGGAATTCGACGGTGCTTCCGGGTCCTTGCCGACGGCGCCCGCCGCGGTGGCCAGCGCCATGAGTACCGGATCGTGCGCCGTTCGGCGGTCCCGCGCGCTTCGGTGCTCGGCCGAATCGACCGCGACGACCTTCCCGGCCCCCAGCGGGAAACGGCGGTGCTGCCGCGTGAGCCGGCCGTCCGCGGCGAGGGCCGCCGCGTAGGCGGCGGCCAGGTCGCGGCCGCGGCGCCACAGCCAGTCCTCGACGGACTCGTACGGCCGGTTCCGACGCAACGCCCCGGCTGCCCCGGCGAGCAGCGGATCCTCGAACGGCAGGGGGCCGCCCGGGGTGAGGACGTCGGGGCCCGGGACGATCAGGTCGCCGTCCAGGGTGACGGTATCGGTGGCCAGTAGGTCGACGAGTTCGGCGCCGGCGAGCGCGAGCGAGAGTTCGCCCTGCTCGACCGCGTCGTTCGCCGACTCGTCCATGGCGGTGAACATCAGGTCCCGGGCGGTCGTCATGCGATGCCTCCACGTCGCGCGCGTAGGGAAGGCGTCGAACGGCGAACCGACGCTTCCTCCGCCTACGAGCCTAAGGAGCCCGGACGAATGCCGCACGGGTACGGCAAGGGACGTGAATCGTGGTGGTGATCCCGACGGTGAACGCTCACTCCCGCTCTCAGGCCCAGATATCCATCCGCACGAAGCCGGTGCTGCGTCCCTCGGGATCCAGCAAGTGGCCCATCCGCTTGGCGTTGGCCAGGGTCAACCACCGGTCCTCGCGCTTGCCGTCTACACGACCGGCTCCGCCCACGCCACGGGCGAGGGCCACCTGAAGGGCCGCCTCGCCCCGGGTATGCTCGCGGACTTCACCGTCCTGGGCGAGGACCTGCTGTCCGTCGCACCCGAACACATCGCGGACATCCCGATCCTGTCGACGTGGGTCGGCGCCCGGCAGGTGTGGGGCGCGTAGGGCGTGTCTTCGATCCCCCGCCGAGTTCCACGACGCCCGGCACCGCATCCGCCCTGCGGGCTCCTCGCTGCGCTCACGCCGCGGAGCCCGACGGGGGATCGAAGACACGCCCCAGGGCCCGACCGTGCCCGGACCCGGAGCACAGACCGGTTCGCGCGCCGGAGTCCGGGCCGAACGGCAGGACGGAGAAGAAGACCATGGCACGCACGGTGCCGCCGTTTCGGCAGCGGCCCACACAGCCCTGCCTCGGCGCGATGGCCGCGGCGAAGGCGCCACCGGGCCGGCCCGGCGCCCCTCGGACCGCACGCACAGTCGTGGCATCGCCACCACGACGCGCGGGCCCGCGGACAGTCGGAAGGCATCCGGAGGCGAACCGGGTGCTCCGGCGGATCCCCTTTCTCGGGGACGGCCGCCCCGGGCGGCGGTCCCTCGTGTCGGGGGCGCGGCCGGGGGTGGTTGCCGCCGGGTCGGGTGTGGCGTTGGGTTCGGGCGTCGGAAGTGCCGGGGGCTTTCACGGGTGTCGGATTTGACGGGGTCGGAAGACTGGGAGAGAGGGTCTTCACACAGCATCAGGGCGGTCCGCCGGCCGAATCGGGTCGGACACCCGAGCCTCGATCATCGCGGGCCCGCACGTCGAGGTCTCGGCTTCCCGGGCGTGGCACGCGCGGGGCGAGGGCGGCCGGCGCGGGTCGCCCGGACGGGAAGCGCGGAATGCGGGAACGTATGGGACGGGTCGGTGTGGTCACCGGGGCGGCCGGCGGGATCGGTTACGGCATCGCGCAGGCGCTCGCGGGCGAGGGCATGCGAGTGGTGCTTGCCGACCGGGACGCGGCGAGGCTCGAGGAAGCCGCCGCAGGGCCGGCGGCGGACGGCGCCGAAGTGTTGGCGGTGCCCACCGACGTGCGGGACGCGGCGGCCGTCCGGGCCCTCGCGGACGCCGCGCCGACCGGGTTCGGACGGGTCGACGTCGTCTGCAACAACGCCGGGGTGTGGACGCTGAACAGGCAGTGGGAGACCGAACTCGTCGACTGGCAGTGGGTCGTGGACGTCAACCTGTGGGGCGTCGTGCACGGCGTACGAACGTTCGTTCCGCTGCTGCTCGCGCAACCGGAAGGCGGGCACATCGTGAACACCGCGTCGATGGGCGGCCTGGTCGGCGGCGCGATGACCGGACCCTACGGCGCCACGAAACACGCCATCGTGGGCCTGACCAAGGGACTTCGCGCCGAACTCGCCGGAACCGCGGTCGGGGTGTCGCTGCTGTGTCCGGGCAAGGTCCGGTCCGAGATGCTCGACCGGGTGAACGCCCGCCCCGCCGCGGACGCCGGCGACGAGGTTCCCGGCGACGGCGGGCCGACTTCGGCCGCCCGAAACGTGATCGACGCGATGCGCAAGTCACAGGCGGGGGCGATGAGCGCCCGGGAGGCCGGCGAACAGGTCGCCGAGGCGATCCGTGAGGACAGGTTCTGGGTGTTGCCGGGTGCCGATGCCCACGTCCCTTTGCTGCAGGCGGAGTTCGACGAGCTGATCGGCGCGTTCGGAACGATGCCGGTCGACGGGTGAACCCGGACTGGGCACGCGGCCGAAGCCGCGGAAGGGCCACGTGGGTGGGGAAGCCCCCCGCCGCGCAGCGCCGTTCGGGTGGATTCCGATCCGATCCGCATTTCCAGACCGTTGGTTGGGTCATGGTGGGGTCGACGGCCCGTTGTAGGCCGCCGGTTCGAAGCGTGAAAGGGGACCCGGATGGAGCCTGGAGGAAGCCGCCTCGTCGCCCTCGCTGCCGCGGTGGCGGCGGCGGTGGCGGTGGCGGTGGCCACTCTCGCGCCGGGCCCGGCGGCAGCGCAACCACCACCGCAGTCCGCACGCGTGGCGGCGCAGTCGGTGTGTGCGGACGAGCCGCGGGACGCGGTGGCGCAGGTGTGTGCGGATCCGGCGGAGAACATGTACGGCGTCTTTCTGACGTTCGTGCACCGCCCGGTGGCGTACGGTGCGGGTTCGGATCCGGCGGGGGAGGCGTACAACAGCACCCGGATGTTCACCGGGGACGATCTCGGTCGCTCGTTCGAGATGGGGCTGCGCGCCCGCAACGACGCGGGCGGCACGCGCTATCAGCCGTTCTGGGCCAACTACGGCGAGAACTACGAGTTCCACGCGATCGGCCCCGAACACAACGTCGCGGACAACCGCTTCCACAGCTGGATGGCCGTCCCCTCCTGTGACGGCTGCGCCGCCTGGCGCGTGCATTACGACTTCAACCCGGTGGGGGAGACCTCCGGGCAGGGGGCGCCGTTCGCCCGGCACACCGTCACCGGCTGGGACCTGCCCGCCGAATACGCGCAGAGCTCGTTCCCGCAGACACAGGACCGGATCCGCTACCTCAACGGCAACGGCCAGTTCCTGCGCCACCCCACCGCGCACCTGAGCGTCCGTGCCCCCGCCGGGAACTGCGAACCCGGCGCCGACCCCGCCTACTGCTTCCGCTTCACCACGACACTGAACACCACCGGCGACCACCTCGTCTCCTGGGACGTGGCCAAGGACGTCGTCACCCCCACCCCACGCACCACCACCCGCAGCGCGCACCCCGCACCGCCCGAGGCCGGTTCGCCGGTGCCCACCGTCGCGACGCTCAACGGCGTCGACCAACGCGCGCTGCACACCTGCGCGAACACCGAGCCCGACACCTGCCTGGACCGCGTCCCCGGCCTGCGCGCCTGCGTCGACGCCGGCCTGCCCTGCAACGCCACCCCCGAACCCGCGACCGACGAAGCCACCCGATCCGACCGCGCGATCGACACCGCCGACCAGGCCCTGACCGCCACCGCCCGGCTGCGCCCGGGCGCGGACCCCGACACCCGCGCCCACGCCGCGACCCTCCCACCCGGCACGACCCAGGGCCCGGGCGCGGCGGGGCAGCGCCCCGTGTGGGTGGTGACCTCGAACACCGGCCGCATGCGCGCGTTCACCGGCGACCGACGCGAACACACCGGCTACCGCCTCACCTTCGACGCCCGTACCGGCGGTCTCGTCCACGCCTGCCTCGGCCCCGGCTGCACCCCATGACGCACACCGCACCGCACCCACCCCACCCCCGCCTCCACGACCGCGAACCCCGGAGGTCACGCGTGACACCACCACGCCCGCAGCCGCGCCGCCCTGCGCTGCGCCGAGTCCTGGTCCCGGTGGTCGCGGCCCTGCTCACCCTCGCCGCCGCGCCCGCCGACACCACGCCCTCCGCCGGCGCCGGCCCCGCCGGGATCGGCCCGGCGGCGCGGGCGGCACTGGCGGCGGACTTGCGCCAGGAGTGCGCCCGGCACCCCGCCGAGGCGGCATCGCCCACGGGGTGGGTGAAGAGCCGATTCGAGGTGTGTGTGCATCGGCGGCGGGAGGTGGTGTTGGTGACGAAGGACCGGCCGCCGAAGCGGCTGGGCACGATGTGGTTCGACGAGTGGCAACTCGGCTTCGCCTACGACGGCGACCGCCGGGTGGACTTCGTCTCCAGCCTGGAGAACATCCAGGCCTCGACCGTGCCCGGCCAGGACGCCCGCACGTGGCCGATCCGCGTCACCTACAGCGCCACCGTCTCCGACGGCGGCGGCGCCGACATCCTCCGCCCCGCCGACCAGGACCGCACCGACCTGTGGGGCGCGTGGGACGCCCGCCCCCAGACCGTCCTCACCTACACCTCGCCCGACGGCGCGGTCACCACACCGTTCAAGAGGCTGTTCGCCACGATGCTGGTGCGCTTCGAGGTCACCGGCCCACCCGGCGCCGACCCCTACGTCGACGAACGCGGCGCCGTCTTCCGGGTGCGGTTCGACTCCGCCGGACGTGTCGCGGGCAAGGCTCGCGGCACCGTCTTCCCCGACCACAAACCCACGTTCGCCGTCAGCCTGGGCAACCCGGACGAGGACGAGAGCGCCCGCCACATCGACGACGCCCTGCGCCACCCGGCCAAGACGTTCCCCCCGACCGTCGGCAAGAACGTCCCCGCCGAACTCCATCGCCTGATCGACCCGGCCCTCCAGGAACAGAACCGCGCGGCATCCGGCAAGGTGTGCACCGAGGTGTGGGGGGACTGGGCCGGGCAGCGTCTGGACTGCGACGAGTACCCGTTCGCCGCCACCAAGGAGGGCGCCTCGCTCAGCGGCGGGCACTTCTCCGCCCGCCTGATCGACCGCGACGACAACCAGCGCGTGGGCAGCCGCCTGGGCAGCACCTTCTACGGCGAACACCGCATGCTCGACGGCGACGCCTTCCTCGTCACCGTCATCCCCTGACCGGGCCCGACCCGCACGAGGGCGTGCGGCCCTTCCGCGCGGTCGAAACCCCTGCGAGACCGGACCACGCGACAAGGTCGTCGCCGACTCGGAGGCGCCTGGCGGCCTGGCCGCCTCGTCGCCGACCCGACCGTGCGGCAGGCTCACGTCACCCCGGTTCCGCACCCATGGGTCGGCCGGGAAGTTGTCGAAGGTGGTGCCGGCCCGGCTGTGGGGTCTGCCGAACACAGCGCGGGTCAGAAGCACATCGCCGGCTCGGTGTGCGCGCGGCACCAGGGTGTCGGTCGTCGCCTCCGAAGCCGATGTCACACTCCTTGGAGCTGCGTCGTCTGGAGGGCATGAGAATCGTAGTTGCCAGGGGAAACGGGCGGCCGGGGCGCCGCATGATCGGCGAACCGCGTCCGCGTCCGCGTGGCGGTGGCGCGCGGGTGCCGGGCCGAGGATCACCGCAAGGTCGTCCGATCCCGACGCGAACCGTCGCGGCGCCGGAGCCGGTCGGGGTCGTCGCCGACGTCACCGACACCGCCCACGCACGCGACCCGGCGCGACGCGGACGCGGACGTGGGAGCAGCGGGCGGTGGCCGGCGGCGATGCCGGTACCGCCGACCGATGCGTTCGACCCGACCGCGCGTTCGAGACGACCGGCCGCCACCGAGCATTCGGACGCCGCACGCGGTACCGGCTCGCCGGCGACGCGGTCGACGGTGGAGCCGCCGGCATGAGCGCGCGGTTCGGGGACGGACAGGGGGCGGGGTACTCGGCCGGCGAGGACACGCTCGCGCTCGAATTCGAGGCGCAGCGCCCTCGGTTGTTGCGGGTGGCGTACATGACGCTCGGGTCGATGACCGAGGCCGAGGACTGTGTCCAGGAGGCCTGGTTCCGGCTGCGCGGCATCGCGGACCCGGCAGCGATCCGCGACTTGGGCGCGTGGCTGACCACCACGGTCGGCCGGCTGGCCCTGGACGCGCTCGGCAGCGCTCGCGCGCGGCGGGAGCGGTACGTCGGGACGTGGTTGCCGGAACCGTTGGTCGCGCCGCCCGAGGCGCTCGATCCCGCGGACCGCGTCACCCTCGACGAGTCGGTGAGCATGGCGTTGCTGGTGGTCCTGGAGCAGCTTTCCCCCGCACAGCGCACCGCGTTCCTGCTGCACGACGTCTTCGGGCTGCCCTTCGACGAAATCGCGGACGTGGTCGGCCGTACCCCGGCCGCGGTGCGCCAACTCGCCTCGCGCGCTCGTCGGGACGTGGCGACCGCCGGACCGCGCTTTCCGCCCACGGCGGCCGAACAGCGGGAGTTGGTGGCCGCGTTCCTGGCCGCGTGTCAGGAGGGCGACCTGGCGGGGCTGGTGTCCCTGCTCGACCCCGACGTGGTGTGCCGAGGCGACGGCGGCGGCGTGGTCACGGCTCTGCGCCACGCCGTGCACGGAGCCGAGGAGGTGGCCAGGCTGCTGCTCGACTTCACCCGGCATCCGCTGGAGGAGGTGCGGCTCACCGATGTCAACGGCTCGCCCGGCCTGTTGCTGCGCGGCATGGACGGCGTGCTCTCGGTGGCCGCCTTCACCGTGGACGCGGGACGGATCACGGCCGTCGACGTGGTTCGCAACCCGCACAAACTGACGTCCGTTCCACCGCCGCCGGACTGATCCCCGAAACGACCCCCCAGCACAGACCGACCCCACCGCTCGCCCCGTGGGCTGCTTTCGCACGCCCGGAGAGCCGGAGAGACCGGGAGAGACCGCAGAGATCATGACCATCACCGAAAAGACAACAGAAGTACCGCCCGGGGACGGTGTGTTCGCCCGGATAGCCGGCCTGGCCTTTCGTCGCAGGCGCCTCGCGCTCGTGGTGTGGCTCGCCGTGCTCGTCGGAGTCTGGGGCGCCGCCTCGTTCGTGGGTGAGGACTACCGCCAGGACTTCTCCCTCTCGGGCACCGACTCGCAACGCGCGGCCGACCTGCTCGCGGCGCACGGTTCCGAGCAGGCGGGCGAGACCGTACAGATCGTGTTGCGCGACGAGCGCGGCCTGCGCGCCCCGGCGACCGCCGAGCGGGTCCGCGGCATGCTCGCCAAGGTAGCCGAACTCCCGCATGTCGCCGCCGTGTTCAGTCTCTACGACGACCCCGCGTCGATTGCCCCGGACGGCAGGACCGGGTACGCGACGGTGGTCCTGAGCACGCCATCGGACCGGGTGACCAAAGCCGACGGCGAGCGCGTCGACGACGTCGTGCGGCAAGTCGCGGGAGATGGGCTCCGGGTCGAACTCGGCGGGGGAGCAGCACGGTTGATGGGTCAGGGGCAGGGTGGTGCGGCCGAAGGGGTGGGCCTCCTGGCGGCGCTGGTGGTCCTGGTGCTGATGTTCGGTACGGTCATCGCCGCCGGATTGCCCATCGTGACCGCGCTGTTCGCGGTCGGATCCACCCTGGGCGTGATCATCCTGGCGTCGCGGCTGTTCACGATCGCCGACTACACGCCGTACGTGATGATGCTCGTCGGGCTGGGCGTCGGCATCGACTACGCGTTGTTGATCTTCGTCCGCTACCGCGCCGAACTGGTGCGCGGCGTCGCGCCGGAGCCCGCCACCAAGGCGGCGCTCGAAGCCGCGGGTCGGACCGTGTTCTTCGCCGGCTGCACGGTCATCCTGGCCCTGCTGGGGCTGGTCGCCCTGGGCCTGGGGTCGTTGCAGGGCATGGCGTTGTGCGTGGCGTTGACGGTCTTGGTGACCATGCTCGCGGCGCTCACCCTGCTGCCCGCCCTGCTCGGTGTGTTCGGGGAGCGCTTCGCGCGGCAGTTCACGGCACGGGCGGCCGGACGCGCCGGGCGTGGCCGCAGGCCCGAGGGCACGATGTGGCGCGCGATCGCGAACGCGGTCCAGCGCCGGCCGGTGTTGGCCCTCCTGGTCGGCGTGCTCGGGCTCGGCGCACTCGCCGCGCCGGCGCTGACCTTGCGACTGGGGTTCGCCGACGCGGGCAACGACGCGCCGGACACCACGAGCCGCCGCGCCTACGACCTGCTGGCGCAGGGGTTCGGTCCCGGTTTCAACGGTCCGTTGATCGTCGTGGTGGACGGCGGGAACGCCGGTGCGGAGCAGGCCGGTGCGACCGCGCGCCGGGTGCTGGGCGAGACCCCGGGGGTGCGGGCGGCGGGAGGACCGACGGTCACCCGCGACGGCGCGGTCGCCACCGTGATCGTGTATCCGGTGTCGGCGCCGCAGGACGAGCGGACCTCGGAACTGGTCTCGGCGCTGCGAGAGGACGTGCTGCCGGGCCTGTCCACGCAGACGGGGGCGCGGTACCTGGTGGGTGGAGCCACCGCCGTGACCGAGGACTACGCCGACAAGGTGGCCCGACGGATGCCGCTGTTCGTCGCGATCGTGGTCGGCCTGTCGGTGCTGTTGCTGACGGTGGTGTTCCGTTCGGTGTTGATCCCGATCAAGGCGGCGCTGCTGAACCTGCTGAGCATCGGGGCCGCCCTGGGGGCCATCGCGTTGGTGTTCCAACATGGCATGTTCGGCATCGAACCCGGTCCGGTCGAGGCATACATCCCGGTGACCATCTTCGCGATCGTGTTCGGGTTGTCGATGGACTACGAGATCTTTCTGGTCTCGCGCATCCGCGAGGAGTGGACCCGGACCCGGGACAGCGCGTTCGCGGTCCGGGAGGGTCTCGCCCACACCGGCTCGGTGATCACGGCGGCCGGGGCCATCATGGTCGCCGTCTTCGGCGCCTTCATGCTCAGCCCGGAGCGGATGCTCCAGCAGATCGGGTTCGGCATGGCGGTGGCCATCTTCGTGGACGCGGTGGTCATCCGGTGCCTTGTCGTACCGGCGATGATGCAACTCCTCGGCCGCTGGGCTTGGTGGATGCCGGCGTGGCTGGATCGGCTGCTCCCGCGCGTGGAGGTGGAGCGCGGCTGACGGTCGAGGCGGTGTACCCCGGCGGAGCCGCTCCGCCGGGGGCTACACCGGGACGAGGCGGTGGATCGTCAGCCGCGGCCCCGCCGCCGGCGTGGAGTAGCCGGGGGCTCCGGCGGTGTTCGCCCTCTCACGTGATCCGGATGATGTGCTTGCCGCGGACGCCACCGGCTTCCACGGCCCGGTGGGCGTCGGCGATCCGGTCGAGGGAGTGGACAGGTCCACGACGGGGACGAGGTCGCCCTGCTCCGCGTAGCGGGTGATCTCGGTCATGACGGCCTTTTCGCGCAGGGCGGTCACCGCCGTGGCCCCGCCGGCGAGCGGGGAGACGGCCTGCTCCGGGGTGAGGTTCTCCGGAGCGGGGGCGATATGGCGGGGGCGCACGGCGACGTACTCGGCCATGCTGCCCGTCTTGCGCCCCAGCAGTCCCCACACCCGGTCGCCCGCACGCACTCCGGTGACCGACGAACCGACTTCGGCGACCTCCCCGGCGAAGTCGATTCCGCTCGTCCTGGGGAAGGCGCGGCCGGCTACCAGGCGGATTTTTCCACGCGGGGAGGCGGCGCCCGAGACGCCCGGTCCCCGGTGTCACCGCCGCCGCGCCCGCGGCCTGCTCGGTGCACCCTGCGGGGCGAACCGTGAGATACGTCATAGTGCCGTGGGCGGTACGTGCCCGTCGGTCGGGGCCCGGTGCCGGCAACGGCCCACCCTTGTCGGCCGATCCGATCATGCCCCGTCGATGGGCGGGGCGGAGCGATGCCCAGGGTCGTCCCGAGGCGACTCGGGCCGCCCTTCCCCGCGGCGGCGGGCGCCTGGTACAGATGGACTGGTTCCCCCAACACTTCGGAAGTTTCGCCATGAACCAGGACATAACAGACGGTCTCGTCTCCTTCACGATCGACCTGACCTTCGAGGAAGCCCGGCGGCGGGCAGAGGTCGTGGCCGCGCTCGGGCCCGACTGGGACCCGGTGGCCGCCCTCCGAAGCGAGGACGAGGCGTATGCCCTCCTCTACTCGGGCCTGGACGCCGAGCAGCAGCGCACCCATGACCTGCTGGTGGCGGCCGGTGTCCTGCCGGGGGAGGAGCCGGGCCGTGCGGCTGCCCATTGATCCACAGGCGGACCTCGCCCGTCGCGCCTGGGTGTCCTGCCCCGTCTGCGACGACGCCCGCCATTGCGCGACCTGCGCCGACCGCCGCAACTGCGGCGAGCACTGGCGCTACCTGATCTCCAACAGCGGGCCGGTCGTCAACCTGCAGTGCCCCCGATGCACGCACACGTGGTCACTGGACACCCGGCCCGGCGTCACCCGCTCCGGTGACAACACCCCCTGCTTCTGACGAGTCGGGGCGGACGTCGGGAAACCCGTCGTCGTGTGTGCCCCGCGGAGTTCGACACGCGTGCCCGCGGCGGGTCGGGTCCCCACGTGGTAGCCGCCGGGCAGGAGCGACTCGCTGTCGTACCGGTCGTCCCTGTCGGAAGGCGCCCTCCTCGAACCAGCCTGTTCCCGCAAGCCAGGTTCCCAGCCACGCTGCCAGGCCGCGGGTGCGTTGGTAGCGTTGGCCGTTCGGTGCAGGCCGGCGAATACGGGGGCGAGTGGTGACCATGGTGCTCGAGAGGTTCGAGGCGAAGGCCGGTTGGCCGGTTCTGCGGGAGGGGTGGGCGAGCCGCCTTTCCCCGGGGGATCCGGAACTTCTCGACGCGGCGGTCGACTTCGCGGTGCGTTGGCACGCGGGTCAGGTCCGGCCGGCGGGCGAGCCGTACGTCGAGCACTTGTTGGAGGTCGTGCGCGTTCTCGTGGAGGCGCTGGGTATCGTCGATGTCGACGTCCTGCGGGCGGCGGTCCTGCACGACGTGGTGGAGGACACCGCGTGTTCGCCGGAGGCGGTGAGGATCGGTTTCGGCGACCGGGTCGCGGAGTTGGTCGAGTGGGTGACCAAGCCGGAGCCGGCCGAGGGGGAGTCCCCGGCCGAGGCCAGGGAGGCCTATCTGAGCCGTTTGCGGGACGCGCCGGCGGACGCGATCGTGGTGAAACTGGCGGATCGCCTGAGCAACGTCCAGCGTCTGGACTCGCATCCCCGACCCGAGAAACGGGGCTCGTACTACCGTGAGACGGCGCGGGCCATCGTCCCTCTCGCCCAGGGGCACCCGTGGTTTCGCCAGTGGTACGCGACCTGGCTCGAGACCTTCGCCCATCTGGCCGACGACGCTCCCCACGGGCGATCCGGCTGACGCGGTGCCGGGCGTGCGCGTGGCTACCGGGCGGGTCGAGCGTCGACCAGGGAGGCGATCGCGGATGTCACCTCGTCCAGTTCCGTGACCGTCGCCTCGGGAAGTTCGTCGAGTTCACCGCTGTCGAGCGCGACCGCGTAGATGGATTCCAGCGTTCCGGCGAGCGGACGCAGGGCGTCGCGTACCGGTCCGGGATCCAGTGATTCCACGGTGTACTCGACGTCCTCGACCAGCCGACGCAGGGAGATCCTTCCTTCGCGGAAGTCGGTCACGCCTTCGCGGATGTAACCCAATCGCGCCTGATGTGTCGCCACTTCACCGTTCTCCGTTCTCGTCGCCAACCCGCAGGACGATAGGGGTTGAGTGGCGCGACCGGGAGTTGCTCCACGGAATTCGGATGAACCTCGCGTTTCGCGGCCACGGCGTGGGGCGCCGGGCCCGGAATCGGACCCGACAGGTTCACGTGGTCATGGTGGGCGGCAGGCGGGTTTCGACGCCGGATGCCCGCCGATTCCCACGACCAGGGCGATTCGCCGGCCGCGCGCGCCGTGGCCACCCGGCCACGGTGAACACGTTCCCGGAGCGCGGCGCCGACCCCGATCGCGCCCACGACCGGGACAAAGCCTCTCTTCAGGAGCCGTGCGGATCGCCCGCGCGGCGCAACCGGACCACCGGGATCTCGCGCCGGGTCTTGTTCTGGTAGCCCGCGTACGGCGCGAACACCTCGACCAGACGCGGCCACACCCGCGCCTTGTCCGCGGGGGTCAGCGTCTCGGCGGTGGCGGCGAACCGCTCGGTCGCCACCCGCAGGCGGACTCGCGGTTCGGCCGTCAGGTTCAGGTACCACAGCGGGTGGTGGTCCGAGCCGCCGAGCGAGGCCACGATCAGGTAGTCCTCGCCGTCGCGCCCGTAGATCAGCACGGTGCGGCGCCAGACGCCGCTCCTGCGGCCCAGCGTGTCCAGGAGCAGGCAGGGCGCGCCCTGGATCGTGACGCCCTTGGTGCCGCCGGATTCCTCGTAGAGCCGGGCCTGGTCGGCAACCCACTTGCGGGGACTGGTCGTTGCGTCGAGTTCGGGCATCGGCGCCTCCTCCGTCGTACAGCGGCGAGCAACGCGATTATGGTCGCACGCCGGTGCGTCGGGTCCCGCCCGGTCGGCACCGACGACCTCACCCGGGTCTCGACGACTGCCCGGCGGAGCAGTTGGCTCGGAGCCGCTTGCCGGTTGCCGCTCGCCGGTTGCCGCTTGTCGCTTGCCGCTGCGGTCGGCTCCTGTCCGCGCACCGCATCGACCGGGGCGTTTGGGACGCGCGGCGAAGCGTGGCCGCCGCGCGCCGTGCGGATAACCCCGTTGCCCCGCCCGCGGCTCGGGCCCAGTGTCGTCCTGAGTCGGCGGGCACTTCGCCGGCGCACCACAACGTGTAGCTCAGTCAGAAGAGCACCGGGCTTGGGACTCGGAGGGCGCGGGGGCGGGGCCCGCCACGTTGGCGAACGCGGCAACGGCGGGTTGGGGCGCGTACCGCACGGTGTGCCGTCTGGTGCAGCAGATCGCCGGGAACCCGCGGTCGCTCGGCACCGTCAAGGACGCCGCGTACGCGTGGCGGCAGGCGCTGTTCTTCCTGTCCCTGTGCGGGGTGGAGGACCAGTTCGCGGTGATCGCGTGGATGACGGAGGAGACGGCACGGCGGCCGGAGCACACCGGGCGCCGCCTCGCGCCGGTCCTGGCCGGGCTGCGGCATGTGTTCACGGGCGGCAGCCTGGACGATCCGGCGGTGCCGAACGTCCGACGGTTCCTCGGCCGGACCACGGACGGACACTGGATCCGCGACGCGTGACGGGCGGGCACAGGATTCGTGACGCGTGACGGGCGGGCACTGGATTCGTGACGCGTGACGGGCGGGCACTGGATTCGTGACGCGTGACGGGCGGGCACTGGATCCGCGACGTGTGACGGGCGGGAGCCGCGACCGCGACCCGCGCTGGTCATGAGGTCGACGCGGCGAATCCGAACAGGGTGCAGTCGCCGACGGTCCACCATCACCACGGTCATGCCGACCGGATCCAAGCGCCCTCAACATGGATCGGGTGCTTCTCCAAGCGGCCGCGTACCGTCGGGGCCCGGCATTGTCGCCCCGGGGTCGCGTGCCGCTTCGTGGGTTCGACGTGGGGATCCGGTGTGGTGGTGTCGGGGCGTTGCGGGGTGCTCCCGTTCGGGCTTGCCGAAGTTGCAGGTCCGGACGGGCGCAAAGGCGTGGGAGGGCAATGCTGTTGGTGTCGGCTGAGGGGGATCCCCATGACACCGGCCTTGGCGCTGCGGCAGCCTGACGGTCCGTCACCTCGGTTGGCGGATGTTCCGGTCGGATACCAACCTTCTTGGGAAGGACGCTTCTTCATGCGTTTTCGCGCCCGCTTCGCTGTTGCCGTCATACCCCTCCTCGTGGTGACCGCCGCGTGCGGCGGGTCGGAGGACGAGAAGGACGACGCGAAGGTGCCCGGCGTCGGCAATACCGCGGACGCGACCGCCGGTGCCTCGGGCGGCGGCTCGGTGAACAGCACTGACCCCTCCGCCGGCACCAAGGGCTACAAGCTCGTCGTTCCTCCGTCGGTCGACGCCTACACGAAGTCGGGCCCGGGAACCACACCCGGCGGGATGGAGGGCGAGGGCCTGGGGGTGGACAAGGCCCAGGCGGTGTCCGGCGTCTACAACGCGCCCGGCACCGACCCCGGCGACTCGACGAAGGTCGGTGGCACGCGGCTGACCTTCGACGGCTTCCACGGCGAGATCGCCGACCCCGCGAAGGCACTCGACAAATACTTGGCCAACGTCGGCAACAAGGGTCTGAAGGGCACGGGCAAGGCGCAAGGGATGGAGATACAGCCCGTCGCAAGTGCCAGGACCGTCAAGCCCGCCGGCTTCGAGGGCGCGCTGATGAGGTGCCAGGACATGAAGGTCACCTCCGGCAAGGGTGACGGGTCCTCGAAAGGCGGTGCGGATTTCTCTTTCCCGGTCTGCGCCTGGTCCGACTACTCCACCCTCGGCGGCGTCAACGTGGTCGGCTTGGCGCAAATGACGATCGGTGGCGACGGCGCCTCGCAGGACGAGGTCGCCGCGTTGACCGCCAAGCTCTACAACACGGCCCGCCAAAAGGCCTGACACGCCCTGGGGAAACCGCCGGGGTGTGCCCCCGGCCCGCGATCATCGCCTGCGTGGATTGCCGTTCGGCCGGAGACACGGTGCGCCTTCCGCGGTGAGGTGGCCACCCTCGTCGGCCTTCGACGCTCGCCGCCGCCGACCCCACCCGTGGGTCACGGTGACCGGAGCCTGTCGGGTCGTTCCGCGGCTGGGAGACCGGCGGCCCGAGAGGGCTCATACCACTTCCGTCCCGGCTTCGCCCGTCGCCGTGTCTTCCCTGAGATGCTCCCGCAGGCCGGCAGGCCTAGGGTCGAAAGGGGGGTAGGTGAGCCTGGCGGCGACAACGGCGCCCGGCAACCACGAGACCCGTGAGGAAACCGATCATGACCACATCGCAGGAAACACCCGTCTTGGACACCCTGGCCGCGATGACCCTCGACTCGCTGGAGCGCTGCGGCTTGGCCCCGGACACACTGATCCTCACCCGCGTTGCCGCGCTCGTCGCCATGGACGCCCCTCCGATGTCCTATCTGGCCCACTTCGAGGCCGGCGCGGAGACCGATCTGACGCCGGAGCAGATACAGGACGTCCTCGTCGCCATCGCGCCGGTCGTCGGCACCGCGCGAGTCATGGCCGCGGCCGGCCACATCGCCGAGGCTCTCGGTATCGAGATCGCCGCCGCCGCGCCGGCGGCCAGGGGATGAGGCACCTTACGTCGACGCCCGACGGGAGTCGACGTGGCGGAGGCCCGGAAGCGGTCCTGGACCGCCGCGGGTCACGCGTCCGCGGTTGATGTCGTGTCGGGAGGCGGCGGCAGGACGTCGTCGTGGGCACGTCCGGCTGATCGAGGCGGGCGTACGGCCGAGGCTGTGGGAGTACCGCTAGCGCGGGCCCGCGGCCGAGGGCGGGGGAGAGGCAGTGTCCCGGTCGTGGACCGCCTTGGCCAGGCGGCGCAGTGCGTGCTCGGACGCGGATCCCGGCTCGGCCGCGAACAGGTCGAGACCGCTGTATTCGAGGTCGCCGGGCAGTGTCACGAGTTCGCCGTACAGCTCCAGGTAGCCGACGACGGCGTGGTGCAGCCGGTAGAACCGGTGGCCCGCGCGCGAGACGGGATGGGACGACCACATCCGTGCGAACTCGGGACTGGCCGCGCGCATCCGCTCGATATGTGCGACGAGGCGCCGGTCGCCCCGGTAGCAGGCGGACAACACCCGCAGGTGCGCGACGTGTTCGACCGCCGTGCGCTCCCAGCCGTCGCCGTGCAGGTCGCGGATGTCCGGCCGGCGGAAGATCAGATCGGAGATGCTGCGCTCGCCTTCGGGCATCGCCGCGAAGTCGCCGAAGAGCGCGGTCGCGACCGGGTTCCACGCCACGACCTCGGTGTGCCGCCCGACCAGGATCGCCGGGGTCGCGTCGAAGGACGCCACCAGGTGCCGTAGGCCCGGGCGCGGCGGGACGGCGGTCTCGGGACACGTGCGGGCGTCCGGCCGGGCGAGTTGGTTCAGGTACGTCCGCTCGTCCTCGTCCAGGCGCAGCGCCCTTCCGATCGCGGCCAGTACCTCCGCCGAGACGCCGTCGGACCTGCCCTGTTCGAGCCGCGTGTAGTGCGCGACGCTGACGCCGGCGAGACCCGCCAGTTCCTCGCGGCGCAGGCCCGCGACGCGGCGGCGGCCGCCGTACGCCCGCAGTCCGACCTCCTCCGGGCTCAGGCGGGCGCGGCGGGACTTCAGGAACTCGCTCAGTTCGACACGTGTGTCCACACCGCGACGATAGTCGGGGACGGCGCGAGGGTGATCACGCGGTGCGTAGGCAACGCCGGGACCTGGGTAACGCGCGGCGACCCGCCCAGGCTGGGGAGCGACCCAGCCGCTCGCCTCACTCCCGAGGCCTGTTCCGGAGGTCGGCCTCATGCCGTCGCCTGCCAACCTCATACGCCCCGCCAATATCGCACGCCCCGCCTGGACACTGGCCCTCCTGGCCCTCGCGGGCCTCGTCACCGCACTGGACTTCACGATCGTGTACGTCGCGCTGCCCGAGATCGCCGCCGACGTCGGCTTCTCCGACCACGGGCTGCAGTGGGTCGTCAGCTCGTACGCCGTCGTGTACGGCGGACTCCTGCTGCTCGGCGGCCGGCTCGCGGATCTGCTCGGCAGACGCCGCATGTTCGTGCTCGGCATGGCGCTGTACGGCGCCGGCTCCCTCCTGGGCGGCCTCGCCACCGCGCCGGGCGCGTTGATCGGCGCGCGGGCCGTGCAGGGTGTGGGTGGCGCGGTCCTGTTTCCCGCGACGCTGTCGCTCGTCAACACGCTGTTCGCGGAGGGGCGTTCGCGGACCCGGGCGCTGACCGTGTGGGCGGTGTCGGGAGCGGGCGGGCTGAGCCTGGGGGCGCTGCTCGGCGGTGTACTGACAAGTGCGTTCGGCTGGCAGGCGGTGTTCTACGTCAATGTGCCGCTGGTCGTGGTCGCCGGACTGGCCGCGTTCGCGCTGCTGCCCGCAGACGCGGGGTGGCGCGGCGGGCGCGAGGGGCACGAGGGGTGTGAGGGGTGTGAGGGACAGAACGGATGTATGGAGCACGACGGGTGCGAAGGGTGCGAGGGGCAGGGTGGACGCGGGGAGCATGGCGGGCGCGACGGCGCGGGTGCGGCGCGGCCCGGCTTCGACTTCCCGGGCGCGCTGACCGGCACGGTCGGGCTCACGCTGCTGGTGTTCGCGATCGCGCAGGGACCGGAGTGGGGGTGGACGGATCCGCGGGTGCCGGGCGCGGTGGGACTGGCACTGCTGCTGCTCGCGGGATTCGCCATGGTGGAGTCGCGGACGGCCGATCCGCTGCTGCCGCTGCGTTTGTTCACGCACCGTGGCCTGACGGCCGCGACCGGGGTGATCCTGGTGTTCGGACTGACCCTGCAGGCCGTGCCGTTCTTCCTGACGTTGTGGTTCCAGGACGAGATGGGCTTTTCGGCGCTGCGCACGGGGGTCGCGTTCCTGGGCCCGACGTTGTCGATCACGGTGGGCAATCTCGCGGGCGAGCGCCTCGCGGGGCGCCTGGGCGTGCGTCGGACGCTGATGGTCGGTTTCGCGGTCGCCGCGCTGGGGGCCGCGGTGCTGGCGGCGGGGATGACGGACGACTCGTCGTACACCCGACTGCTGCCCGGCATCGTCGCCTTCGGGCTGGGCACCGGCATCGTGTTCACCACGATGTGGGTCGCCGCGGCGTCGGGCGTCGCGGACGCCGAGCAGGGCGCAGCCTCCGGACTGGCGTCCACCGCACTCCAGTTCGGCTCCGGGGCCGGCCTGGCGGTGCTGGTCTCGGTGGGCGGGATCCGGGCCGCCGTGGCGATGGTCGCGGTGGGCGCCCTCATCGGTCTCCCGGCCGCGCTGGCTCTTCCGAAGGCCATGCGGCGTCCCGCCGACCCGGCCGGGCCTGCCGATTCGATCGGTCAGTCGTCTTCGTCCTCGGCGCGGTCACCCTCGGCCTGCGAGGTCTCGTAGGCGTGGGCGGTCTGCTCCGATGTGCAGTCTTCGTCGGACGGGCGCATGTCGCTCTCCCGAACCACCACGCGCGGGGGCGAGTGCATTCCGTGGTGGTCGTCGTGGAGCGGGTGCCCGCCGCGCACCTTGGTGTCAGGCATGGAAACCTCCTGCGGCCCACCCGCACCCGGCGGCGCCGGGTGCGGTGCCGCTGCGTCTCCAGTGTCCCTCTTCCGCGGCTCGCCCGCCCCGTGCGCGGGCCGTACCCGGTCGGGCGCGCCCCGTGCGCGGGCAGTAGCCGGCTGCCACGCCCTTTGGCCACCTTCGTTCTCGTCCCGGCATGTGCCACGGCGGACGGACGTTCGAGCCGCTCGCCAGGCGGTTGCGTGAGCACGGGCATCGGGCGTACCCGGTGACCCTGACCGGGCTCGGCGTGCGTGCGTGCTCATCCGCTCACCTCGACCGTCAACCTGGAGACGCGCATCCAGGACGTGGTCAACACGCTGCCGGACGAGCAGAACGAGGACGCCGTACTGGTCGCGCACCTCCGGCAAAGCCCCGCGAACCCGCATCCGCCCTCCGAGGCAGGGCGGTTCGGCGATCTACTCCGCCGGAGCGAAGGCCGAGGTCAGGTCCGGGGCCGACCAGCGGAGCACGTCGTCGGGAGCGCTGTCGGAGGGCCCCGGGTAGAGCCGGTACAAGGTGCCCGTGCCGGCGAGCGGGACGTCGCCGTGGACCAGGGCCACGAACGCGCGGCCGGCGAGGTCCTCGGCCGGATCGAAGTGGGCCGCGGTACCGCCGACACCTTCGCGCACGCGGGCCGCGAAGGTGTCGACGCTCTCGTCGACACCCCGGCGGTACTCGGCGACCTCCTCGGCGCGCCCGCCGCGGATCAGCACCCGGTCGGTGGTCGCGGCGGCGATGATCCGGGCCAGGTCACCGAGCGTGGCCCGGCCCCCGGGAGCGAAGTGGATGCGCAGATCGCGGGCCAGTTCGGCGAGCCGGTCGGTGTGCCGGAAGACGTCGTGCAGGCCGTCCTCGCCGGACAGGTTCAGGTCGGTCCACTGCGCGGTGCGAGCGGCCAGGTCGACGGTCATCGGGACGCAGATCCGCGCGTCGCCCGCCAGATCGAAACGCTGCCGGACCGCACTCGGATCGAACGTGCGCCCGGCGGCCACCGCGTCCAGGTCCTGGAAACCGGCGAACGCGTCGAGCAGGTCGTCGAAGGCGACGTCGTTGTAGCTGAAGACGACCACGACGGCGTACCGCACGTCCTGCGCGGCGAGCTTGGCGATGTCCAGATCGACGAACTCGCTCGCGCCGTGCGGTGCGGGCGCCGAGGTGAAGTCGCCCGAGTGCACCACCGCGCGGTCCGGGCCGTAGACCAGGTTCGTGTAGTCGCACAGGCCGCGGAACTCCCAGTTCGCGTCGTACAGCGCGACCGAAAGATCCAGGTCGACCCGCTGATCCGCGGCCTGCATCCAGTGCAGGAACAGCCGGATCCGACCACCACCCGGCATCGGCTGCGTGCTCCCGCGCGGGATCGCCACCAGGGCCTTCGCGGTGGAGCGTTCGGCGAACGGCGCGATCAGGTCGTCCAGGCCGGCGTCCAGGAACGCGACGTCGTGGCGCGGCAACTCCCGTGCCCGCCGGATCAGTTCATGCTCGATCAGGGCACACACCGGCGTACTCAGCGCGGCCGGGACCGGCTCGCCCGCGTCGTCGCGTGCGTACGCTCCCGCGACGCTGCCGCGCGGGAACCACACCCGCCGCTCACCCGCTGTGCGTTCGGCCCGCAGCCGACCCCACGCGCCCAGCAGCGGACCGGGGCCGACCCGGCGCAGCACGCCCGGCAGCGCGGCGACGAGCCCTGCGGGCAGCGTGGGTTCGACACCTGCCCGGACCCGCAGCAGGTGGTGCAGGCGGCGCACCAACTCGCCGGGACGCCGGACCAGCAGCGCGGCCGCGCCGGCCGCGTCCCCGGCCGCGAGCAGCGTCTCTACCCGGGAAGCGAAGCCGCGCACCACGATCCGGTTCGCCGGCACCGTCACCGCGTCGCCGTGCGCGTCGGCGGCGACCAGCAACGCGGGGCCGGCCCGATGGGTCGCCGAGTCGGTCCCGCGCAGCGCCGCGAACGCGAGCGCGGCGTTCGGGTACGCGCCGATGTAGTCGAAGGGGTGCAGCAGTTCACCCGCGCGCAGCCACGCCTCGCGGTGCCGGCGCAGGTCCTCGTGCACGTGCTCGAGCGGCAGTGCGTCCAGTACCGCGAGCAGTGTCCGGCGCACGCGACGCGGCACCGTCCGCAACCGTGGTGCGGTGACCAGGTCGGGATGGGCACCGGACCAGGCCCACAACACACGGAGGACATCGGTCGCGGTGTCCAACCGGTCCGCCGGCAGGTGGTCGGGCAGCAGGCCGGCGAGCACGACTGCCTTGCTTTCGCGAACCGGGATCTCCGTGGGCAACCACCGCCCCGCGTCGGCCGGGGCGTGCGCGGCGAGCAGGGCCAGATCGTCCCGGTCCTGCGGCCCGGGCGGCGTGCGCCGGGCGAGCAGGCCCAGCAGTTCGCCGAGCGCGTCCGCGTTCCGGTCGACACCCAGGCGAAGCGGTGCGAGGGTGCCGCCGATCGGGACGAGAATGTCCGCGGTCCGACTGCCCGCAGCCGTCAGGTGCGGCCGGCGTACGCGTATCGGCTCGGCGCACACCGGACACGCGCGCAACCCCTCGACCGGTGCGCACGTCGAGCACAACAGGTGTGCGCAGGGCGCGAGCGCGCCGATGTCACCGGTCCGACCGCAGATCGCGCAGGGCTGGTTCGGCTGGTTGAGCAGGAACGCCCGGATCCGGGTCGAGTAGCGCGCCTGCGCGTAGTTCGGCACCTGCGCCGGGAAGCCGGCGAACAGCGGACGGTGCCGGCGATCGTTGCCCAACCGGGCATCCAGCCGCGCCAGCAGCCGCATCCCGTGCGTCGCCAGATCCACCGGTCGCAATCCGCCCAGCGCGGTCCGCAACGGCGCGCTCAGCACGTAGCCGCGCTGCACCAGGTCCGCTTCCAGCGCGGCGATCCCGCGGGTGTTCACACCGGCCTGATCCGGCCCGACCCGCTTCGCGTCGACGTACACCCGCGCCAGACGTCGTACCAGGAGGCCGTCGAGATCGTCGGCCGCAGTACTGGTATCGACTCGAACGATGCTGCGCACGCCACCACTCATGTACCGGTTACTCCCGACGAAAGACGAAGCGGGGGCGGAGAGTGGGCGCGCTGTCGATTGTCGGAGTGAGAAGGAAGCACGCCGCGGAGCCGCCCCCGCACGCCGACCCTAACGCCATCCTCCGGGGTCGGTCGAAGGATTTTCGGTCCGGGTCGAGGGAGGGTGGTGCGAGACCCGGACCGAGCCGTTGCGGGCTCTCGGAGTCCGGAACCGCAGTCTGTCGCAGGCGAGTTCGGGAACGTCGCGGTACCGGCGAACGCATCGACAAGTGATTCGTCGGTAAAGGCTCCGGTGTCTCCCGTGCCGTGCGTAGCATGGTCGGACCACGTCGGGCGGTACGGGAGAGGCGGTCGGGGGCGCTGTGGAGATCCGGATGCGCGTAGTGGACACCGGCACCGACATCGACGCCGAGGAAGCGGTCCGCCTCACCGAGGGCCTGGCCGCGTGGCTCACCGAGGACCGTGACGTCGCGTTGTACGCCCGGGTGGAGCGCATCCGTACACCGCCACCGGAAGGGGGAATGTCCGGTGGTGCCATCGAGTGGATCGGCCTGGCCACCACCGCCGGCTTCTCCGCGGCGAGCCTGGCCTACGCGCACATGTCCTACCGGCTGGCTCTGCCGCGCAGCCGTCGGAGCGTACCGATCGTGATCACCCGAGACGACCTTCGGATCGTCGTCGAGGACGGGTCGGCGGAGACCGCCGCGCGCATCATCCAGGCGCTGAGCGACGCCCCCGATCCGGCCGTCGACGACCCTCCGGCGACAGAGGACGGGGACGGTGGCCGTCCCTGACCCGTCCGCCGTCAGGGCCGTGCTGATCGGCATCGAAGGCTACCGTCGTCTCCCCCCGCTTCCATCGGTCGGCCCGGCCGTCCGCCGGATCGCTGAACTCCTCCGCGAACCAACGGTGCTGGGCCTGCCGGCCGAACACGTCACGGTCCTGGGCGCGGCGGCCACGGGCACCGAGGTGCTCGCCCGCGTGCGGGACGCGGCCGCCGCCGACCCCGAGTTGCTGCTCGTCCTGTTCGCCGGCCACGGTCTGCGGGACCACGAAGGGCGCCAATTGTTCCTGGCGTTGCGCGACGCCGACGACGAACACCCCGCAATCGGCAGCATTCCCTATCCGGTCCTGCGTGATGTGCTCCGTCGGGCCGGCTACCGGGTTCGACGCACCATCGTGATCCTCGACTGCTGCTACAGCGGTCTGGCCGGCGAGATGGGGGCGTCGCAGGTCACCCCGGGAGAACTGTCCCGGATGGTGCGGGCCGGTGCGGCCGTCGCCGACGATTCCACCGAACGCGACCTCGGCATCTACCTGCTCACCTCCGCACCCGCCCACGGACGCTCCCTGGCCCCGAGCCACGCGCGCTACCCGGAGTTCGGCGGCGAATTGATCGACATCCTCGAACACGGCATCCCCGGGGCGGGCCCCACGCTGACCCCGGACGCGGTATGGCGCGTGATCCGGGCCCGGTCGGCCGCGCGGAACAGTCCGCTGCCCCAACAGTTCGGGCGCAACGCGGCGGCCCACCAAGAGTGGCTGTACAACCGCGCCGGTCTCGCGCCACTACCCGCCTCGGCGATCCCAGGTGCCGCAACCGCCCCGCCGGGCACGGCTTCACGGGCCGTCGAACCCGGACCGGTTCCGGCTCCGGTTCCCGTCCCGGTTTCCGCTCCGGTTCCCGTCCCGGGCCGGCTCGAGGCACCGGGCCCGCCGGTCGAAGGGCCCCCACGAGTGCCCGGCCGCCGATCGCGGCATCGGGTGCTCGTCGTCGCGGCTGTCGCGCTGACCGGCGTCGTCGCCGTCCTCGTGGCTGCGCCGCACTGGTACGGTCGCTCGACCGAAGACCACGCCCGCCGTTCGCCGAGCCCATCCGCACGCACGTCGGCCACGCAGGGCGGTGGTGGATCCGCCACGGCGAACAGCGCGTCCGCCGGCGCGACTTCGCCGGGCAGGCGAGTCCTCGGCCGCTACGAGGCGCGTGCGCCGGGGCCGAACTGCGCACAGGACGGCGCCCGGTGGACGGTGCCGGAGGGATCGGTCGGTTGTACCTCGACCGGCGCCACGTACACCTGGGACGCCGGCCACAAGTCCCCGTACGCCTCGCTCTCCCTTCCCGGGTACACGTTGCCGAATGAGTATCAGGTCACCCTGCAGGCCTCCCGGCTCAACCCGACCACCTGTGTCGCCGTGGTGGTCAAGGACAACATCGGGATGGGCGCTTGCGCCACGGGCGACTGCTACATCACCCGCTCCGGCAGCACCGCGGTCAGCCTCGCCTCCCGCAAATTCGCCCATCCGGCCACCCTCGTCGATCTCGTGGTGCGCGTGGACGGCAACGCGTTGACCCTCACCGTGTCCAGCAACAACGACGGCGACTCGATCACGCTCGACGCCCGGGACCCGGGCCGGAACGCGACCGCGGACATCCGCGTGGGCGTACACACGATCAACTCGGCCGCTCCGTACGCGTTGATCACCGACTTCCGTATCGATGCCCTCGGCTGACCCGCCACGACGTCCCGGCCGAACCGGTCGGGTGCCGAGGGCGTTCGGCTCGGGGTCACGAGTGGGTACGGATGGCGCCGGCCCGGGACAACTCACCGTGCGCACCGCGTCCGCGGGTGAACGCGAACGTACTCCGTGCGTCCTCCCCACGTCGCCGCGCCTGCGTCAGGCGCCCGTCAGCCGCACTGCGTGATCGACGTCCTCGGCGCTCACCTCGCCGCGCCGGGTGCGATGGAACCGCCGGCGGGTGCTCGCCGAGGCCTCGGTCACGCCGTCGGGGTCAGCGCCGCCGCTCCGAAGGAGACGTCGAACCGATCGCACCAGATGGAGACGCTCGTGTAGCGGGCCAGGTCGAGGTCGGCGGGCAGGGTGTAGTTCTGGTTGCCTTTGTTGCCCTTGAGCTCGCCGAGGTTCACATGGGCGCCGTCGTCGAACACCCGCCAGCCGTCCTTGCCCGGCTTGACCGGTGCATCGGTCAGCCACACCCGCAGGGCCGGTCCGTTGCTGGTGTCGAGATCCTCCAGACGCAGAATGCGCGAGCCGTCGGCGAGACGCACGATCCGCACGCTGCCCGATGTGGCGTGCTCGTGGCTGATGAACTCACCGGCGGCGAGCGCACCCGGCCCGGCGGGGGCAGCGGGGGTGACCGGAGTCGAACCGGTCGACCCGGCCGAGGCCGCCGGCGGCCCGACCTGAACGGGCGGCGCCGCCGCGACCGGCGGCAGCGCCTCGTCGACGGTGTCGTCCACCCACAACTTCCACGGCTGGAACCAGTACAACCCGAACCCGACCGCGACCGCTCCCGCGACCAACAGCCCCGACACCCACGGCTTGGCCAATACCCGCAACACTCGCGTCATGGCTGATCCCTCGACCTTCGAAGTCCGACTGCGACACCGAACAGTCAAGCGGAGAAACCGACTCCGACGGAGCCCTGCACACCTTTCCGAACTCTTACGAAGCCCACCTGCCATGCGGCACCTTCCGTCGACCGAGTCTTCCGCCCCGGCACTTGCGGCCGTCCTGCAACTCGGCACAGCCTTGGTCTTGGCGAGCACGTGTACCCTGCTGCCGGCAACGTGCGGACCGTCGCGAGTCGGGAGAGTCGTCATCATCGAAAATCCGGGAAGCGGTTGGCCCGTGCCACCGTATTACGTGGCAATTCTCAGTACGGTCCTGTCCGGAGAGGACCCGGAGAATTACGCGCGATTCGAAGCGAGGATGCTCGAACTCGCGGAGAAGCAGCCGGGCTACCTGGGACGGGAGTCGTCCCGCACCGCCGACGGCCGCGACGTGACCCACGTGTACTACGCCGACGAGCAGTCGCTGAAGGCCTGGCGTGACAACGCCGAGCACCGAGAGGCCCAGCGTTTGGGACGGGAGCGCTGGTACGCCTCCTACGAGGTGCGTATCGCCCGGGTGGAGCGCAGTTACCGGTTCGAGGCCCCCGGCACCGTGACGCGGCCCGCGAGCGCGTCCGGTGAGGAGGCGTAGACGAAGACGGAGGCGGATCGACCGGGCGGCAGGCGACCGACTCATCGGCTGCGACGGCGCACCCGTCTGCTGTGGATCGACGGCGCGGGGCACGGTCGATGCCGGTGCGGTATTTCCGGCCACTTCGGGGTCGCTGTACTGATTCGCGCCAAACCTCACCCATGTATCCATACGGCTGCAGAGCGATGGGCGGAGTGCCTAGAGTGAAGGTGCTTGACGCCGTATCGGTTGTTTCGTACCGAGACGCACCCATCGAGCCGGGGGGCTTGCGATGAGGGACAACGGTAGGTCGGCGCAGGGGTCGGAACCATTCCAGGGGCCGCCGGCCCGGGCGATCCGACGCGACGACGGTTCGTACGATGTGGGCCGGGCCGACCCGGTCGCCGACACCCACACCCACACCCTGGCCCGCCCGGCCGAGGACGGCGGCGAGTGCATCGAGCGGCGCACGGACGTCGCGTCGCCGACCCTGCCGGAGAACGTCGACGCCAAGGACGCGGCGCGATACGCGGTCCTGGCCACCGCCCGGGGCCGCCTCGGGGCGGCGGTGGGGGACCCGGACGGCTGAGGGCGACCGCCCCGGGCGGCCATCCGCCCCGCGGCTCGGACCGCGGCGACGAACCGGATCCTCACCACGAGGAGAAGCTCGAACACACGCGGCCGGTGTAGACCCCAGCGCCCGTTCCTCCTCCCATCCCGTTCCCATCCCGTTCCCATCCCGCTCTCATCCCGCGACACGGCCGCGGGCGGCACCGACGCCGTCCACGACCAACTCGGTTCCGATGGTGGTTCCGACGACTCGACGGAACACGTGAACCGTTCCCGATCGGCGTCGCGGCCTCGCATCGGAACCCGCACACACCGGAACTCCGGCTGTCGCCGCGACAGCGGATCGGGCACATGCAGACGCGGCCGCGCCACCGTGACCGCAATTCGCCGAACGAGAGGTGAGGACATGTACGCCTACCACCTGATCTACGACATCCCCGCCACCAACCCCAGGCAGTTCCGGGCCCTGGTCGCCTGGAAGAACGTGTACGGGTCCCGCTTCGGCGGCAACCCCACCCAGCCCAGCGTCCTGAACGGGTGTGGGCAACTCGTCATCCCCGGAGGCTCCGTCACCGCCGCCGACGTGATCACCGCCGGCCGGATGGAGTTCTTCGAGGAGACCGGCATCGACCTCAGGCAGGACGCCGTGCGTCAACAGATGAAGACCGTCGGCAACGCCTGGTCGCGCGTGCTGGACCGGCAGAACGACGCGCACTGCGTCTACCAGGAGGTCCAGGACGCCGAGTTCGTCGAGAGGGCCTGCAGCGCCAACATCCAGGGGCAGATCCCCCTGGACGAGGAACTCCATGCCGTGCAGGCCTATGACGCCTCCGTCGTCGGCCAACTCTTCGGCGCCGTTCCCTCGGGCGACCTCACCACCGGGTGGCGGGGCATCCAGTACAACAACCTCGACACCAACAGCCAGGCGGTGGCCAGGAGGAAGTCCCAAGCTCCGGGAGACTGGTACGTGACGGCGGTCCAGGGCCTGCAATTCGCACCCTAGCGCCGGCCGGGTCCGCTTTGGGCGGGTAGGTGGTGGTCGAACGGTCGGAGTCCCGGCCGACGGCGTTTCTCTCGCAGTGCCGCCGTTCGTCGGCGTCCACCTCCTCGCCCCTCACCGTCGTCCAGCCGGCCACACGTTCCTGAACCTGCGCGCATTCAGGACGGGAAGGTTCAGTGCTCGCAGAGGGAGAATTCTCGTTCGTACATCTGCTCGTTGTGTTCGTCGACGAAGAACTTGCGTTCCCGCATGAGTTGTTCGCGGTAGGTCTTGGCCTGTGCAAGCGTCATGGTCGAGGTGTCGGACCATGGTTGTTGCGGTGGCACATCGGACGTCGAGACGATTCTTTCCGACGGGTCGACCAGGAAGAACGCGAGAATTTTGCGATGCCCCGGGCGGGTGGGGTCCACGAGGCGGAATGAGCCGACGCGGTGTTGCAGGATGTTGGGGAACGCCAGGCAGCGGCCCGCCGGGGTCGACGTCGATCCCAGCATCTGGTTCAGCGCGTCTTCGTCCTCCAGGCCGTAGACGTCACGCAGACCGTTGTCGTCGTTTTGTTCGTAGGACGGGTTGTCGAGTGCCGCCCGGAAACTCAGCGTGCTTTCGGTGATGTTCTCGCTGTCCCAGTAGTAGATGCCGGTCGAGACGATCCGCTCGTTCATCATCCCCTCGACGTGCCAGGAACCACCTGGGTACTCGGGCTTGTCCGGGGTGAGATGAATGGTGGCGAGCTTGACGATGACCTGGAGACGGTGGCCGCGCAGGTCGACTCGGGCGGTTTCGTCGGGCAGTTCGGGCGTGGTGAAGGTCGGGGCGTCCGGGACGACCGGACGGCGGTTTTCCCACCAGTCCTCCTGGGCCTCTTCCCATGCACCGAGGGCTTCTTCGTAGGCCGCGTCATCACTGTAGGAGGACTCGTCCGGGTGCTCCGGTTCCGAGTCGTACCACCCGTAAGGATCGGCCTCGATCCGCAGGGGCCGCGGCTGACGCAGATCGGTGAGCACGTTCTCCAGCAGCGGGCGCAAGCGCGCGAACAAGTCCGGCAGGACGGACGCCAGTTCGCGATGGGTCTCGGGATGGACGTTGTTGACGTACGAACGGAAGGCGACATCGCCGTCGTCACTGACGTCGACGTCCGTGGGCAGCCACTGGAACTTCTCCGAGAATTCGTACCTCGAGTAGCGGTCCGTCGGGTTCTGCCAAGCCCGCTCGGGTGCACCGCTGACCTCTCTCACCAGGCAGAACAGCGAGGGATGGACCAGATCCAGTACCTGGCCGTCGGATCCGGGATGCCAGTCCAGTTCCGCTTCGGGGACCTGTTCCAGAACCCGAACCGCCTCGCGCAGCCGGGATCCGAGCTCGTCGTCGATCAGTGTGTCCGACTGCCACACCCCGTCGACGGCTGACACCTCGACGCCGGTTCCTCCGTCCCGCAGCGCGGCGTAGTGCAGGAGTTCGGCAAGCACGTAACGAACCTGCGCTTCGGTGAGGCCCTGGGCGACCGCTTCCCGCGTCCACCTGGCGACGATGTCGGCATCGTTCATCTTGTCGAACCACCCCGGCTTCGCCCGGATGTGTGAGCTGCACTGCATCATCTGAAGTTCCCGCAGTGTTCGGGGAGTTGCGAACGCCTTGGCACGGGAAGCATGGAAGGGCAGCGGGAATGCAGACAGGCCAGTCAACGCTCTTGGTCCTCCGAGTCGGTGTGCGGTGGCGGGAAGGATACTTCAGCAGACCGACACCGCAACGCTGCTCCCTGTCACCCCTGGCCCCGGAGCCAGGACTTGGGGTGGCCCGCGTACCCGAACTCCGCTTCTTCGGTGCGGTTGCCGCACCACACATGCACTCGACCCCAGGACGCGGTCGGCCCTCGCGTCTGCGGAATGGTGGGGTATCGGCCACGGGAAGAGAAGGCAGGTCGTGATGGCGGCTGTGGTGGCAGGGTGGCCGGCCCTGTCATAGACCGGCGGCTGTGCGCAGGCATGTGCGTTCGTCGTCGCGCAGTGGGGCGCTTGACAGGAGCGTGTCGTCGTCGAGGAGCCGCCGTACCCATGTCGCGTCGGTGGCGAAGACGGTCCGGCACAGGGCGCGTTCGGGGTGGTCCTCCTCACGGCCGCTGATCGCCAGGGCGTATGCGTTGTCGGGGTCGGTGGGCTCGGAGCACGCGGCGGCCACCAGCACCAGGACGAACAGCTCGTCCCGGCGGGGCGCTTCGGGATCGGCCGCCAGGCGCAGCAAGAACGGCAGGACCGCCGCCATGGCCGTGGAGATGCTCAGCGGGCCGGACATCACCACCCAGCCCAGTGCCCGTTCGGCCTCCTCGGCCGCGTCGGGGTCCAGCAGACCACGCAGCACGACCGGGATGTCCATAGGGCAGTCGGGGATCGCCGACCACACCACGTCCTCGCACCCCGCCAACGCGGGGTGCGAACAGGGGCCCTGCGCCAGGTGCGGATATGCCGCCACCAGTTTCGCGATCGCGGCCACCGCCGCCGCCTCGTGATCCACTTCGCACACCGCGAACCCCCTGTTCCAGCCACGTTATCCGGCGGGCGAGATCCGCTGCCCGGGGTCGGGACGGCGATGATCGCCGTGCGAAACCGACTGCGAGTGCGGTCGGTTCGCGTAGGTGACGGTATCGAACTCGGGTCGTGCCGGCTTCCGGGATTCGGGTTCGGTCGACGGGGACCGCCGGACCGTCCGGGGTGGTCGGAGGGTTCAGTCGCGCGGATGGTCCGGTTGTGAGTCGGCTCGTTTGAAGGCTGTCCCTCGGTGACGTGGCTTCCGTGCGAGGGCTTGGGGGCGGGGTTGCGCGACTTCGAAGGTGACCTGCACGGTGAGCCCGCCGTCCGCCCGGGCGTGCGCGGTGAGCCTGGCGCCGTGGGCGGTGGCGATGGCTCGGACGATGGAAAGACCCAGTCCCTGGTGACCGTCGTCGGCGGTGCGGTGCAGGCGCTGGAAGGGCTCGAAGAGCTCGTCGACCTTTTCCGGCGGTACGACCGGGCCCGTGTTGGCGATGCGCAGCACGACCGTGCCGTTGCTGCGCCCGGTGCTGATCTCCACCCTGCCCCCGGGCACGTTGTAGTGCATGGCGTTGTCGCACAGGTTGGCCACGAGCCGGTCGACCAGGGCCGGGTCGCCGACGACCGGCGCCGGCTCCAGCACCGCGTCGATCTCCACATCCCCACGACTGCGATCCCGCAGCGTTCGCGCCACCACCGACGCCAGGTCGACCGGCTCGTCGCGGTCGCGCACATGGGCGCTCCCGACCAGGGTCAGCAGCGACTCCAGCAGCCGGGTGCGCTGCTCGTTGATGGCCAGCAGCCGTTCGAAGTTGGCCCGGAACGACGCCACGTCCGCGGCCGGGTCGATGAGCGGCTCCTCGAGCAGCGCGTGCTCGACGGCCAGCGGCGTCCGCAGTTCGTGGGCCGCGTTGGCGACGAACCGCTTGTGCGCGTCGAGCGCCACCTCGAGCCGGCCGAGCAGCCCGTCGACGGTGTCGGCGAGGTTCTTCAGCTCGTCCTCCGGTCCGCTGGGCGAGAGCCGCTCGTGCACATTGTGGTCGGAGATCTGCCGCAGCCGTTCGGTCATGGTGCGCACCGGGCGCAGCATCCGGCCGGCGATCAGCCAGCCCAGGACCGGTGAGACGAGACCCAGAATGATCAGCGCGATGGTTGGCAGGACCAGATCGATCCGAGGCCGCTCCGGCCGTGGCCCGACGTGGTTCGGCACTCGGCCGCCCGGCGGGAGCGGGTCGGCCGGCCCGGCCTGGTCGACGCGCGGGACGAAGCCGATGTCGCCCGGCAAGTGTCGCGCGAGCGCGTACATGATGACCAGCAGGAGTCCGCCCGAGACGACGGACATCAGACAGTGCAGCAGGGTGAGCCGCAGGCGCAGACGGTATGGCATGGTCATATCCGGTAGCCGGCGCGGGGTACGGTCTCGATGAGCGGGGGGTCGCCGAGCTTGGCGCGCAGCCGATTCATCGTCGCCTTGACGGTCGTGGTGAAGGGGTCGGCCGCCTCGTCCCAGACCCGGTCGAGCAGTTCCTCGGTGGAGACCACGCGGCCACGGTTGGTCAACAGGTACTCCAACACGGCCAATTCCTTCGGGCTCAGGGACAGGCGCGCGCCCGCCCGGGTGGCGGTCCGCTGGGCCGGGTCGAGCCGGAGTTCGCCGTGGACCAGCACCGGCGGGGTCGCCCGCTGGGTACGTCGGGCGACCGCGCGGATGCGCGCCACGAGTTCGGCGTACGCGAAGGGCTTGGGCAGGTAGTCGTCGGCGCCGAGCCCCAGGCCCTCGACCCGTTCGGCGACGGTGCCGGAGGCGGTGAGCATCAGCACCCGGGCGGGCACCTGTGCCGCGACGAGCGCGCGGCACACCTGGTCGCCGTGCACGACCGGCAGGTCGCGGTCGAGTACGACCACGTCGTACGCGACGATCGAGGTGCGCTCCAGCGCGTCGGCCCCGTCGTAGGCGACGTCGACGGCCATGCCCTCGCGGCGCAGCACCCTGGCGACCGAGTCGGCGAGGTCGCGCTGATCTTCCACCACCAGTACCCGCATCGGCTGAGGGTAGCCGGGTCACCCGTCACAGCCGGGTCACAACGGCGCGGACCCGCCCGTGACCGCCGGTTGGCTAGAACGGTCGCCATGACCACACCGGTTATCGAAACCGAGCAACTGGGCATGCGGTACGGCCGCCGCGTCGCCCTCACCGAGTGCACCTTGAACGTCCCGGCCGGGCGGGTCGTCGGACTGGTCGGGCCGAACGGGGCCGGCAAGTCCACCCTTCTCGGCCTGGCCGGCGGCCTGCTCACCCCGACGTCCGGGCGGATCGCCGTGCTCGGACACAGGCCCGGCGAGGGCGCGGCGCAGCTCGCCGACGTCGCGTTCGTCGCCCAGGACGCGCCGCTGTACCCGAGTCTGACCATCGCCGACCACCTGCGGTTCGGTGCGCGGTTGAACCCGAGGTGGGACCAGCCGTACGCCGAGGCGCGGATCAAGCGGCTCGGCCTGGACCCGGCGCAGAAGGCCGGCCGGCTCTCCGGCGGGCAGCGGGCCCAGCTCGCGCTGACCCTGGCCGCGGCCAAGCGCGCGCAACTGCTCATCCTGGACGAGCCGGTCGCCGCGCTCGACCCGCTGGCCCGGCGGATGTTCCTCCAGGACCTCCAGGAGTTCGTGGCCGAGGTCGAGGTGAGCGTGGTGCTGTCCTCGCACCTGCTCGGCGACCTGGCGCGGGTCTGCGACCACCTCATCGTGTTGGCCGCCGCCCATGTGCAACTGGACGGGGAGGTCTCCTCGTTGCTCGCCGGGCATTCGCGCGTGACCGATGGCGCCGGTGAACACATCGTGCCGAACCCGGACGGCCGGCCGGTGGACCTCGAGGACTTGGTGCTCGCGTACATGGCCGGGGAGGTCGTCCGATGATCTGGGTGACTTGGCGGCAGTTCCGCGCGCCGGCGTTGTCCCTGCTCTCGGGATGCGCGGCGTACGCGCTGGTCCTGTGCTTCGTGGGCTACGCGATGCGCCACACGTACAACACGGAGATCCTGGACTGCCGACCGACGGACGGCTGCCTGCTCGACGACGCGAAGAGCGCCTTCCTGCGCAAATACGCGTCCACGGTGAATGCGGCGGGGGTATTCCTGCTCCTGCTGCCGGCCGTCATCGGCGCGTTCTGGGGCGCGCCGATTCTCGCGCGCGAGTTCGAGACGGGCACGCAGCGGCTGGCCTGGACCCAGAGCGTGACCCGGCGGCGCTGGCTGGCGGTGAAACTGCTGCTGCCGGGCCTTTCGGCACTGGTGCTGACCGCCGCGCTCAGTCTCCTGCTGACCTGGGCCGCAAGCCGTTACGACCTGGTGGAGGACAAGCGATTCGCCGCGTTGTCGTTCGCCTCACGCAACGTCGTACCGGTCGGGTACGCGCTCTTCGCGTTCGTGGTCGGCACCACGGCCGGGCTGTTCCTGCGCCGGACCGTGCCGGCGATGGCGGTGACGCTGGTCGTGGTCGGCGCGGTGTTGCTCCTCGTGCCGGGGCTCGTACGGCCCCATCTGCGCCCGCCGGCGACCGTATCGGTGCCTTTCGACGACCGCAACGCCGACGTGTCCTTCGGGCACGACCGACCGGCTGTCGTCACGGGGTACGAGGTGCCCGGCGCCCTCATGCTCTCCCAAACCTCGAACCTGCGAACCGAGTCCGGCCACATCGTCTACCCGTCGATGGTCGCGGACTGCCTGGACCTCGCCCTCCAGTCGATCGCCGAAAGCGAGGGTCCGGGCGCGGTCCACGAATGCCTGGCCGCCAAGCGCCTGCACTTCGACGTGACCCTGCAACCGGCCGACCGGTACTGGTCGTTCCAGTGGATCGAACTCGGCGGCTACCTGATACTGACGGCCGGGCTGGGCAGTCTCGCGTACTGGAGGGTCAAACACATGCGGGCATGACCGGGCGCTCGCGGCTCGGGTTCGCCGGGGGTTCCGCGAGGAAATGCACGTCGTGGCGCTCCGGACCGGGCGGACACGGAAACCGCCGCCAAGGCGTCGCGCTCGGTCCGGCCGCGCTCGACGCCTCGACGCCTCGACGCCTCGGCGACGGTGGGTGGTCGGTTACCCGTTTCGCGTGACCCGGGTCATGAGTGGGTCGAGGGCTGGGTGGCGGGGGCGGTGGCGATCGAGATGTTGAAGTCCACCGGGCCCAGGACCCCGTACAGGCGCAGCCACAGGGGCATCAGGAGTTCCGTCGCGCGGGCACTGGACAGGTCGCCGAGGTCGATGATCTGGGCGGGGGTCCAGCCGAAAGAGCCCAGCAGGGTTGCCACTTCGGCCTTGGCGGTCTCGTCGTCGCCGCTGAGGAATACGTTGTGGTGGCCGGGGACGAGGCCGGGCTCGGGGGGATCGCGAACCGCGCGCGACGCGTGTGTCGTGGCGTCCGGCAGGCACGATCAACCACGTGGACCAGCGCCTCGACCATCCGGCCGAGTCACCACACCGGTTTCGCCGCGTCACCTCGTCACCTCGCCACGATTGCGGAGGCTCGGTGAACGTTCCCGAGGCGGGCCCGCCATCGCGCCGTCGCGGAGGCGGGTCCTCCTCGGGGGTTCCCGTGGACGGGGTGGTTCAGAGGCGCGCGGGCCGCGCTATGCGTCGGCGATTCGTGCGGTCCAGCCGTCCTGGAGTTCGGCGCCGTCCACGGTGATGGCCTCGACCGTTCCGGTGGCCGGATCGATATCGGCTTGCACGTCGTCGCCCGCGTAGCGCGGATGACCGGTTGCTCCCTTCTCGCCGGTGGGACGGACCGTCGCCGACCGCACGGCCGGCCCCCGGGCCGCCGGCGGCATGTCCTGCACGTTGTACGGATAGATCAGCACCTCGAAGGTCTCCATCCCGCGCGTGTACCCGGGATCGGCTCCGCCCACGAGTCCTTTCGGACAAAACCGGATCGTGGTGGGGACGACGGTGCGGTCGCGGGGCGAATGGCGCGTCTACGACCGCGGCAGGGGCGAGATTCCGTGTGGTTGCCCGGGACAGGACGTCTACGCGCTTGATGCCGTCGCCGGAGCGGGCCCGCAGTGATGCGGTGCGCTGCTGCGGTGCCCGGTGCGGATCATGTGTGCGGGGCGGGTGGGGGTGGGTCGGTCGGCGGTTTCGGGGAGGGGTTCTCGCCGTTCGGGGGCGCCGAGTGTTCGTGACGCCGGCGCAGGTCGCCCGGGGTGGTGCCGTGCCAGCGGAGGACGGCGCGGCGCAGGGCACGCGCGTCGCTGAAGCGCGCGCGGGCCGCGATCGTTCGCATGGGGACGTCGCTGTCGCGGATGAGGTCCATGGCGAGTTCCTCGCGTACCACTTCCACTTCGTCGCGCCACGTGGTGCCGAGCTCGCCGAGTCGGCGTTGCAGCGTTCGCGGGCTGAGTGCCATCCGCCGGGCGACCGAGGCCAGCGACAGGTCGGGGTCGTGGAAGGTCGCGCGGAGCGTGGTGCGGAAGGTGCCGTGCCAGCCGAGGACCGGCTTGGCCGACGCGATGGTCATGTCCGCGTGGCTGCGCAGGACGTCCTGGAGGCCCGGCTGGGTCTGCGGCATCGGGGCGTGCGCGTCCTCGGCGAGGTAGGTGATCGAGTTGACCGGGGCGCCGAAGTCGATGTTCCGGGTGCCCAGGAGATCGGTCAGCGGCCCGAGCGTGTTCGGCGGTCCGTGTCGGAAGGTGACTCGCACCGGGACGACGGGACGCCGCAGCCCCTCGGTTGCCCGGCGGCTGATCAACGGCAGGACGAACTGCTCCACGGCGGCGACCACATCGGGTTCGGCGGGGCCGGTGGAGTGCGTCACGGTGAACAGGCGGCCGTCGTCGGTCACATGCAGCTTCTCCGCGCCCGGATCCCCGATGACCGTGACGTAGCCGCAGCCGGTGCGCAGCGATTCCGCGAGTGTCTCGCCGGATGTGAACAGGTAGTCCCACACGCCGAAGGTACCCATCGGGGCCAGTTGGACGGCGTGCAAGCCGGCGTGTACCGCGGGGCGTCCGAGGACGATCTGCTCCCACAGCACGAGTGCGGTGGGTGTGGACACCCGAGCGAACTCGTCGGCCAGGACGGTGTCGCCGACGTCGGGTAGTCGTACCAGCCTGGCCGGATCCATCCCCGCCCGGCGCGCGGCGTCGACCATGAAGCGCCCCATGCGGGCGGAGACGGTTCCGTTGAGCACAGTTTCCGAGGCTAGATCATGATCGGCGCCGCGTCGATGGTGGCCGCCTCGTTGGCATCTGCCGTCCCTTCGGTGGCGGGCCGGGTCCCTCGTCCGGTCGGGCCGGCGACCATACGGTCGAAGAGTCAGAACGAGCCGCGGCGAACCGCGGACGGCCCGAAGCGGTGCCGCCCGACGGGACGTGCCGCGTACCTTCCCGAGTGAAACGGAACCTGCTGTGAACGACCCCACCACGCGTGTCGTGAAGCTCCTCGTGCTCTCCGAGAGCCCGCGCGGCGCGTCGTACGACTCGGCGCCGCCGCCGGCCCCGCTTGCCGACACGCACCGCTCGGCCGGCGTGCGGTGAGCCGCAGTGCGAGCGGCCTGGTACGAGCGCCACGGTCCGGCCCGCGATGTCCTGACCCTCGGCGAGTTACCGACACCGTTTCCCGCACCGGGCGAGGTCCGGGTCCGGGTCGCCGTCTCCGCCGTCCATCGGTGCGACACCCGCAAGCGGCAGGGGACGCCGGGATCGGTCATGCGGTTTCCCCGGGTCGTCCCCCATGACGACGGCGCCGGAGTGATCGACGCGGTGGGGCGGGGTGTCGACGCGCGCCGGCTCGGGGAGCGCGTCTGGGTCTACCTCGCGCAGTCCTACCGGCCGTTCGGCACCGCCGCCGAGTACACCGTCGTGCCCGACCCGCAGGCCGTTCCGCTGCCGGCGGGGATCCCGTTCGACCAGGCGGCGGGCTTGGGCAGGCCGGGCATCACGGGTCACCGGGCGATCCTCGGTGACGGGACGGTGACCGGGCAGACGGTCGTGGTCACCGGCGCGCTGGGCTCGGTCGGCCGCAGCTCCCTCGCGGTGGGCCGGCGCGCGGGGGCCACGGTGGTCGCGGCGGTGCGACAGGGCGCCCATGTCGCCCGGGCGTTGGCCGCGGGGGCGCATCACGCCGTAGACCTGACGTCCGGTCAGGTTGCCCGACGGATCCGCGAGTTGGCGCCGGACGGCGTCCACCGCGTCGCCGATTGCGCGTTCACCGACAACCTCGCGACCTGGTTGGAGACGCTCGCGTACGGAGGGACCATCGCGACCTATGCGAACGGCCGCAGCCCGGCCCCGGTGCCGTTCCAGTTGCTCGCGGTCAAGAACGTCACCGTGCACTTCCTGGGCAACGATGACTTCCCGGACCACGCCAACCACGCCGCCGCGGTGGAACTCACCGCCGCACTGTGCGCGGGCGACCTGTGCTTCCCCGACGTCCGGCGCTTCGCCCTCGACGACATCGTCCAGGCCCACGAGGCCGCCGAACACCCCGCGACCCGAGGCCGCGTCGTCGTCACACCGTAGGCGGCAACCTCAGGGAACAAGCTTTCCTTTCTAATGGCTAGAGTCTACTCTGAACATTAGATAGACTCGTTCCGATCAGCCCATCCATCACCATCCGAGGAGCAAGGACGAGATGAGCACCATCAAGGCACTGCAGACCGGCCACGTCGGCCTCAACGTCACCGACCTCGACCGTTCCGTGTCGTTCTACAAAGCCGTATTCGGGTTCGACGTCGCGGCCGAGGGCAAGGAGGCCGACCGCCGGTTCGCCTTCCTGGGCCGCGACGGCAAGCTGCTGGTCACCCTGTGGCAGCAGAGCGAGGAGGCCTTCCCGGCCGACCGGGCCGGCCTGCACCACCTGTCGTTCCAGGTCGAGACCATCGACGAGGTGAAGGCCGTCGAGCAGATCCTGCGCGGCCTCGACGCGCAGTTCGCGTACGACGGCGTGGTACCGCACGGCGAGAACGGCACGTCGGGCGGCATCTTCTTCACCGACCCGGACGGCATTCGCCTGGAGATCTACGCCCCGAGCGGCGCCGACCCGGCCGACGCGCCCACGCAGGGCGCGCCCACCTGCGGCTTCTTCTAAACCCGCGCGGCGGTCGCGCCGCGACAGCCAACCCCAACACCGAATCGGGAGGAACGCCGTGGCAACCCACTACGAACCCGGGGAGATCGCCGTCCAAGAGCGCGCCGGCCTGACCCGTCAGGCTTCACACGCGCTGGCCGGAATCGGCGACACGATCCCATCGGTCGCCGCGGCGTTCCTCGCCGACCAACCCGTGATCATCGTCGGCGGCACGGACCGCGAGGGCCGCATCTGGGCGACACAACTGACCGGCGCCCCGGGATTCCTGCGGGTTCCCCACCCGGGCACGCTGATCGTCGACGCGCTGCCGATCCCCGAGGACCCGCTGGCCGAACTGCTCTCCGGCCCGGCCCGGGTCGGCATGATCGCCATCGAGCCCGCCACCCGCCGCCGCATGCGGATCAACGGGCACTCCACCCCGGTGGACGGCGGGCTGCGGGTCGACTTGGACCAGGTCATCGCCAACTGTCCCAAATACATCCAAAGGCGCGACGCGCATGTCGTCGACACCCCCGGCGGCGCGACACGCTCGCGTGCGGTCCGCCGGGGCACCGCGCTCACCACCGCGCAGCAGGACATCGTCCGCGCCACCGACACCTTCTTCGTCGCCACGTCCGACGGGTCCGGCAACGCGGACGCCTCGCACCGCGGCGGAAACCCGGGCTTCGTCCAGGTACTCTCGCCGACCCTGCTGCGCTGGCCCGACTACCTCGGCAACGCCATGTTCCTCACGCTCGGCAACCTCGAATCCCACCCGGCCGCCGGCCTGTTCGTCCCCGGCTGGGACAACGGTTCGTCGCTGCACCTGTCCGGCACGGCGCGCACCGTCTGGGACACGGACGAGATCGCCGCCGTCCCGGGCGCCCAGCGCCTCGTCGAGTTCACCGTGCACGACGTGGTCGAGATCGCCGATGCCGTGCGGCTGCGCTGGAGCACCCCGGAGTACTCGCGTTTCAATCCCCCTGTCGCCTGAGCCTGTAAGGGAGTTCGCCCATGCGCATCACCGTGGACATGACGGTGTGCGAGAGCCACGGTCAATGCGTCTTCGCCGCACCGGATGTGTTCGCCTTCGACGACGACGACTATCTCATCTACGACGCGGAACCCCCCGCGGCCCTGGCCGAGCACGTACGCACCGCCGCCTCGATGTGCCCGGTCCGCGCCATCACCATCGCCGAGGACGACGCATGAGGCGCGTCGTGATCGTGGGCGCGTCCCTGGCGGGCCTGCGCGCCGCACAGACGCTGCGCGCCGAAGGGTTTCGCGGCACCCTGACCCTGGTCGGCGCCGAGCCGCATCTCCCGTACGACCGGCCGCCGTTGTCCAAACGCATGCTGACCGATGCGGCGCGGCCCGAGGACGGCGACCTGCCGATCCCGCCCGACCTCGACGCGACCTGGCTGCTCGGCACCCCGGCCGAGGCCCTCGATCCGGCGGGCCGCACGGTCCGACTGGCCGACGGCCGCGAACTGGACTACGACGGACTGGTCATCGCCACCGGCGCCGCCGCTCGGCCCCATCCGGCCCGCCACGTCCCCGACGGGGTCCGCACCCTACGCGGGCGCGACGACGCGGCGGCACTGCGCGGCGAACTGCGTGCGGGCCGCCGGATCACCGTGGTCGGCGGCGGCTTCCTGGGCAGCGAGATCGCGGGGGCGGCCCGCGGCCGCGGGCTCGACGTCACCCTGGTGGTGTCGACCGCCCAGCCGTTGGCCCGCCTGGTGGGGGAGCGGGTCGGCGCCTACGTTGCCGAGTTGCACCGAGGCGCCGGAATCACCCTGGTGACCCATCGCACCGCGCTGGGCTTCACCGGGAATCCCGCCCTGACCCAGGTCGTCCTCTCGGGCGGCGACACCATCGACGCCGACCTCGCCGTCCTCGCTCTGGGCGCCGAACCCAACACCGGGTGGCTCTCCGGGTCGGGCCTGCTGGTGGCCGGGGGCGTGGCGTGCGACCCGTGCCTGCGGGTGCTGCACGAAAACGGTGGGCCGCTGCCGAACGTGGTCGCGGCCGGCGACGTCGCCATGTGGCCGCACCCGCTCGCCGACGGCGCTTCCATCGCGCTCGGCCACTGGAGCAACGCCGCCGAGCAAGCCGCGGCGGCCGCGCGCACCCTGCTCCACCGCGACGACGCCCGGCCGTTCACCGCGGTGCCCTCCTTCTGGTCCGACCTGCACGGGTCCACGCTGCGCGCCGTCGGCCTGCCGGCCTACGCCGACGAGCACCGAGTCGCCCAGTACGACCTCTTCGGCCGCAGGCTGGAGGTCACATGCCACCGCGCGGGGCGCCTCGTCGGCGCGGTGACGGTGGGCCGCCCCGGTCGCCTCGCCGCGTACCGCCGCATCCTGACCGAAGAACTGCTCCAGGCAGCCTGAGCACGAGTCCCTCCGGGCGGGTGTGGGGTGGGCCGGCGACGGGGACGCCGGCCCACCACGGTCGGCACAACGAGCGACCCGGCCCCGGGTCCCGCACGGGCCGCCGACCCGATGGGCGCGACATCGGGTCGTTCCGCCGGCGCCTCGCCGTGGGCCTCGTGTCGGGGCGGGCGGGTAGAGTCCGCGGTCACCGACACACCTCTCCTCCCCGAGAGGTGTCCGGTGGTTGCGGTCGGCCCGCCTTCCCCGCGCGGCACCCCCCTTCGGGACGGCGGGCCGTTCCACGTCGCTGCGCGGCCCACGCGGGGGTGGGGCCGCGCGGCGGCGTCCGCGGACCCACACAGGCCGATCGTCGCCGTCCGGATCGCCGTCGGTGTGCGATATCCCGTATGTTCCGTCGCGCGCGGATACGGTGTTCGGCCCGTCAGGCCTCCAGCGCCGCGCGGAGGGCTGGGGCGTGGTCGGCGGCCCAGGTGGCGAAGGTGCGGCCGGGGCGACCGGTCAACTCCTCGAGGGTCGGCAGTGGTTCCTCGGGGACCTTTACGCGCAACGCCTGGTAGTCCAGGACCTTGCCGACCACCTGCGGGGGCCAGCCCGTGGCCAGCATGCGTTCGCGAGCCGCGGCAGGCGAAAGCTCCTCCCAGGTCAGTGGAAGTCCCGTTGCCTCCGCGAGGACGGCGACCTGCTCGGCCTGGGTGATTGCCGCCGGGCCGGTCAGGACGTAGCGGCGTCCGCTGTGGTGCGGCTCGGTCAACGCCAGTGCCGCCACTGCCGCGAGGTCCGCCTCATGGATCGGGGCCGCCGCCGCGGCACCGTAGGCCGCCCGCACGCTTGCGCCCGCGCGCAGATCGGCCATCCAGCGCCAGGCGTTGGCCATGAAGCCGTGCGGGCGCAGGAACGTCCAATCCGGCACCGCTTGTTCGACGAGCTTCTCGACCGCACCATCGGGTCGCGACGGATCGTCGTCGGCAACCACGGAGGACAGGTAGGCGATGCGGCGGATCCCGGCCTCGGCCAGTGCCGCCACGGCCTCCTCGGCACCGTCCGCAGTCACGAACGGCCAGACCAGGAAAGCTGCTTCGCACCCACGCGCGGCCGCGGCCACCGTCGACGGATCGGTCAGGTCGGCGCGGACGAGTTCCAGCCGGTCGGCATCGGCGAACCGCGTCGTCTCCGGATCCCGCGCCGGCGCCCGTACGCGATGCCCACCGTCCAGAAGGGTCGCCACAAGGGCACGTCCGACCGTCCCGGTCGCTCCGGTCACCAGAATGGGCAGGTCTGCGGTCATGGCAACGCTCCTGGAAGCAGGGCCTCGCGCGGGAGGCCGGTCATGGGGTCGTCCACGACCGTAGAACGGGACGGGGGGACTCCCAATGCCTCATCGTCTTCGGTAAATACGCAGACGTATCGGGGATGGATACGCAGACGCAACAAGGTCGAGACCCTCGCGCCGGCATGACCCCGCAGGACGGCCGAGGAGGCGGAGGAACCCGAGGAAGCCCCGGAAGCCCCGGAAGCCCCGGAAGCCCCGGCCCTTGCACCGGCGACCGGCGAGGTGGCTAGCGTGTCGGGCATGGACCTGCTCGGCGACGTCGTCGCCACCATGCGCACCGGAGTGCCGCGGTCGGCTCGCGCCCAGTGGTACGCCCCGTGGGGGCAGGAGTTTCGCCGCGGCCCCGGCGCGGGCTTCGTCGTCGTGCTGCGCGGCCCCTGCGTACTGCTGCGGCCGGACGTCCCACCCCTCCCACTCGGTGTCGGCGACGCCGTGCTCCTGCCGCACGGCGACGGGTACGCCCTCGCCGAGCACCCGGACAGCCCCCTCGCCGCCCCGACTTGCGGCCCCGACGGCAATCCGGTCGACCCGACGGCCACGGCCGGCCGGCCACACGTGCTCGAAGAGCGCTTCGCCGCACCACCGGCGGGAGACCGCACCGCGCTACCGCCGGGCGCGGCCCCCACGACCGTCACGCTCTGCGGCGCGTATCACCTGGATCGCGCACACACGCACCCGCTGCTCGGCAGCCTTCCCCCGGTCGTGCACGTCCCCGCGCCACCCGGCGGGGCGCCGGGTGGCCACGACGACGGCGCGCGGGCCGGCCTGCGCGCCACCGTCGACCTGCTCGGCGCCGAACTGGATACGGCCCGGCCGGGGACCGGCATCGTCGTCCCGGCCCTGCTGGACGCGATGTTGGTCTACATCCTGCGCACCTGGTTCGCCGAGGCCGCCGCGACCACCTCCGACGCGGTCGGCCACCCGACCCACGGCTGGGCCGCCGCGCTCGCCGACCCGGTCGTCCGCGCCGCGCTGGACGCCGTCCACGACAATCCCGCCGCCCCCTGGACCGTCGAATCCCTCGGTGCTCACGCCGGCCTGTCGCGCGCCGCGTTCTCGCGCCGCTTCACCGCGTTGGTGGGCCGCCCCCCGCTCGCGTACCTGACCTGGTGGCGCCTGACCAGCGCGGCCCGACTCCTGCGGCTCTCCGACGCGCCGCTGGCATCCGTCGCCGACCAGGTCGGCTACGCGTCCGAGTACGCCTTCGCCAACGCCTTCAAGCGTCAGTTCGGCACCGCGCCCGGCCGCTACCGCCACTCCGTCGCCGCCTGAACCCAGCGCCGTGTGCCATCGCACGGCCGATGACCTGCGGCGTTCGGGGCCGGCCGGGGTGCGGAAGTGTTCGATGTGGCGGGCTTGGTCGCCCATCAGCGAGACGACGAACGGGATGCGCCCCGTCACCATGCCGCGTACGCAGCGGGATTGACGCCGGCCGTGCCCACCAGGGCCACCGCGTGGTGGAAGCCCGCGAGCGTGCCCCGGATCACACCGAACAGCGCCGTGCCGTACACCGGCGCCAACGCCGGATCCGCGCCCAGGTGTGCGGAGTTCCCCAGGCCCGCCCGCACCGACCGGTGTGTGGTGAAGGCCTCGGCGGGGCCGCTGAAGACTGCCGGGACTCGGCGTCGAACGAGGCATCGCGGATGGACCGGGTGTGCGCTCGATGAGCCATTGATCTGCGGATATACCGAAGCGCCGCCGAAGTACCGTGGTTCCACGGATGACTTACCGCGAACCGCCTCCCAACGTCTGTGATCGACAACGAAACCTTGCCGTTCGGGAGCCGCGGCCGACCGTCCCCGGACGGGCCCGCCACCTGCTCGATGATCACGTGACCGGGCGTGCCGTGTGTGGGAAGCCGCGAGCCGCGTGCCGCGAGCGGCGAGCGCCGTGTGGCGTGGCTCACCCGAAGGGCGCGGCGTTCCCGAGCCAAGAACCCGCTATATGCCCATTCACCGCGAGTGACGCTACTCCTCAGGCCGAGAAATAATTACGCCAGTCGATCTTCCCACCACTTGTCCGACGTGCAAATATTTCAAAAGAAATTGCGATCCGGCGAGCGCAGTTCACCCTCCGAAGTCTCCACGACAAGGAAGAATGTTTCTTCGGCGCCACCGGACCTGCATCGAGGCAGTCGATCCACTCGTTCCGAAAATGAATGCGCAATCCCCTTGTGAATTCTCCGGACCTTGATACGGGTTTGCTCGCAGGAGTATGGGATTTCGCATCGCAGTCACGAGGCACCTCCGTCATGCGCAGTCGCCTCGCGAACGAAAGGCGCGATCATTTCGATCGAAACAGTGTCGCTCGGATCGAGCGACATATTAAGCATCGAAGCATCGGTCCTCCATACGGGGACTTTCCTTCCCCCGCCGTTCGGGGCCATGCTCGACAGGGTCGTGCTTCCTGCTGCTCAGGGATTCATCGGCGAAGAACGCACCATGGTCGCGGAATATCTGACCACGAACCGTGATCGCAAATATCGCAGCCTCATCGCGATCGGCGACGCCAGTCGGCAGTACCAGGACATGGCCCGGCGTCTCGGGTACCACTACGTCTGCGTCGATCCGCACCTGGAGCCCGGACTCGCGGGTCGAGCGCCCGCCGGCGAGCCGGATCCGGGCGGATTGCTCCTGCGTCGGCGACTCGACACCGTGCGACCCGAGCATCTCCCCGTCGGTCCTGCGGTCTGGATATTCCACTTCAACGTCTTCCCGTATCTGGATGCCACATTGGACACCCTCACCGAACTCTGTGCCGCAGACGATCTCATCGCCATCGCCACATGGAGCAAAACGGCGGAGGCGTCCGAAAAGCGCGCCGTCTACGACCGGTGTCTGGAACGCCACACGCGGAACGATGCCGCACAGCCCGCCGAATCCTCACTCACTCGCCGCCGCGTATCGGTCGCCTTGCCGCCGCATCGCAATCACACAACGCTGCGCGGGCGCTACGTCGACGTCCGGATGCTCGATGTGGTGCCCGAAACCGACCGGGAGTTCCACCGATGAGCGACAGCGCCAGGACCGTTTCCCGCCTCCTGCACGAGTATCTCGCCGAACCGGCACGGGAAACACCCGATGCGGTGGCCGTCCGCCATGAGGACGGGACCACTCTGACATTCGGCGAATTGGACGCCCTGTCCAACCGCTGGGCCCATCATCTGGTGGATGCCAAACGCGCCGCCCGAAAGGAACGCCCGTACGTGGGCGTACTCGCGACTGTCACACCGTGGTCCATCGCGGCCGTGTTCGGCGCTCTCAAAGCCGGCTACGCCTATGTGCCCCTGGACGAACGCAGCCCCACCGCCCGGCTGCGGGGAATCGTCGACCAGGCCGGCATCGACGTTCTGATCGCCGAGCCGGCCGTCCTCGACCGCCACCGGGAGCTACTCGACGCCCCCGGCCTCGAACATGTCACGCTCTGCGCCCCGGGTGCCTCGCCCGCCGGCACGCACGGTTTCGATGTGATCGCGAAGCACAGCGCCGCCCCGACGCAGCGCCGGGTAGTGGACGAAGATCTGGCGTATGTCCTGTACACCTCCGGCTCCACCGGGGTTCCCAAGGGCATCATGCTGACCCACCGCGCGGCATGCGCATTCGTCGACTGGATGCGCAAGGAATTCGAGCTCACGGCCGACGATGTCGTGATGTCCCGCGCGCCCTTCCGGTTCGACCTGTCCGTCTTCGACGTCTTCGACACCATCGCCGCCGGCGCCACGCTGGTCACCTTCGACTGGGAGCGCGACCGCCCCGGAGACGCGAGGCATCGGGCGTACGTCGACCTGTTGACGACCTCACGCGCGTCCATTCTCTACACCACGCCGTCCACGTTCGTGACGCTCATGAACCGAGGCGGCCTGGGTGAGTCGCCCACCGCGCTGCGCACCGTGATGTACGCCGGGGAGCCGTTTCCCACGCCCCAACTGCGAGCCCTGGCCGAGGTCTTGCCCGGAGTACGGATAGCGAACATCTACGGACCCACCGAGACCAACATCATCACGTGCCAATGGGTGGGGGAGCACCACCTGCTCACCGACGCGCCCATTCCGCTGGGCGTGGAAGTCGACAACGTCGAGATCATCCTCGTCGACGAAGCCGGGAGACTGTGCGGTCCCGGCGAGCTGGGCGAGCTGTGGTGTAGAGGCGCCACCAACACGATCGGCTATCTGGGCGAGCCGGACAAGACCGCGCGGCAGTCGGTGCTCAGCCCCTTCCACGCGGCGCCGGCCAGGTTCTGGCGCACCGGCGATCACGCGGTTCGCGACCACGACGGGATACTGCACTACCGGGGTCGACGCGATCACATGGTCAAGGTGAACGGGTTCCGCGTCGAACTCGGCGACATCGAGGCAGCGGCCGTCGCGCACCCGGCCGTCCAGTCCTGCGTCGCGCTGCCCGTCCCCTCCGACGACCCGCTCCTGGGCACTCGCATCCGCGTCTACTACACGACGCCCGACGGCAGCCCTCTCGCCGCCGCGCCGCTGCTCGCGCACCTGGCCGACCGCCTGCCGGCACACATGCTGCCCGAGACCGTCCGACACCTGCACGACATGCCGTTCACCTCGTCCGGCAAACCGGACCGCCAGTTGCTGGCGGAACTCGATCGGGAGGCGACGCATGCCTAGCCCACCGACCGCACACGCCGCCATCCGGGCGAACAACCTCGTGTGGTGGTGTCTGTACTACGACGAACTGCTCGACGACGAGGCATACCAACTCACCCACCTCGCGGACGCCGACGCCTTCTACAACTGCGCCCAGGCCGTGTCCGATTCCGGCGACCACACCTTCGGGGCCGTCGAGGACTTCTATCGCCGGCGGGACATGGTCCCCGCCCTCTACACCGATCCGGACCAACCGGACGACCTGCCGAGCCGAGCCCGTGCGCACGGCTACGCGCCCGTCCCCGCCGAGGACGAACTCTGGTTCGGGTACGACCTCACGGACGACACCGCGTTCGAGCGCCCGGATCACGACGTCCTGCGTGTCGAACCCGATCGGGTGCGCATCCTCGAGATCGACCCGCACGGTCGCGATCTGGACACCTTCATCCGCATCAACGGCGACAACAACGATCTGTCCGCGTCCGTTCGGCGTCGGCTGGCGAACAATCTCACGCGCCGCCGGCTTCGCGGTGTCGAACTCACCCTCCTGCTGGTGACCCTCGACAACGAGCCCGTCGCCACCGGCGCCATGGGGTTGTGCCGGGACATGGCATTCATCTGCGAGTCCGCCACCGAACCACGCGCCCGGCGGATGGGCATCTACTCGGCGCTCCTGCGTCGACGGCTCGAAACGGCCCGCGAGTCGGGCGCGCGACACGCGTACCTGACCACCGCGTTGGACGCCCAATCGGGACCCGCCGCCCTGAAGCTCGGCTTCGAGCAGGTCTGGCGGCGCGAGTACCTCCGGCAAACCCGGACCGACAACCGATCGTTGAGGAAGACAATATGAGCAGCGCCATCGACACGATGATTTCGGCGAGCGTCCGCGAGAGCCGTCGGGCACTCATCGGAGGCCTCTTCGACACCGTCCGGCAGTACGACGTCACGGCTCAGGGCATCGACGGCCGGCGTATCCGGGTCGACGAGGACCACTGGGTCGTGGATTTCGCGTCCTGCAACTACCTGGGTCTGGATCTGGATCCGGAGATGACCGCCACGGTCGCGGAATCGGTGGCGCGCTGGGGCGTGCATCCGAGCTGGTGCCGCCTGGTGGCCAGTCCGCGCCTGTACGTGGACCTCGAGGAGCGGCTCGCCGATCTCATGGGCACGGAGAAGACGCTCATCCTGCCCACGGTCACCCTGATCTCCATCGGCGTCATACCGGCCCTCGTGGGTCGCACGGGCGTCATCCTCCTGGACAAGTCCGGGCACGAGACGATGTACGAGGGCGCGAAGATCGCCCGGGACAACGGCGCGAAGCTCGTCAGCTTCCGCCAAGGCGACTTCGAGCGGCTCCGCGAACTCCTGCACGAGCACCGTGACAACCCCCGCAAACTCATCCTCGTCGACGGCGTCTACAGCATGACCGGCGACTACGCCGACATGCGGCGGTTGTCCGCCCTGGCCGCCGAATACGGCGCGGTGGTCTACGTGGACGACGCGCACGGCTTCGGGGTCGTGGGGGAAAAGCCGGACGAAAGCGCCCCGCTCGGCCGTGCCGGCAACGGCATCGTGCGCCACTTCGACAGTGGCTACGACAACGTCGTGTACGTAGGCGGCTGCTCCAAGGCGTACTCGTCGCTCGCCGCCTTCGTCGCGTGTTCCGCCCCCATGCAGAAGTTCATCAAGACGTTCGCCACCCCCTACGACTTGTCCGGTCCGTCACCGACCGCCTCATTGGCGACCCTGTGGTCCGGGCTCGACATCAACGAGCGCCGCGGCGACGTATTGCGGGACCGGCTGTGGCAGCTCACCGACAAGGCGCTGGTCGGGTTGCGTCACCTGGGCTTCACGGTGGACAACACCAGCGGTTTCCCGATCCTGTCCGTCGTCATCGGCGACAGCGACGTGCTGGTCGACACCGCGAATCGCCTCTTCGCAGCGGGCATTCTTGTCACCGTCTGCCCCTACCCGATGGTCGAACAGGGCAGTGAAGTACTGCGGATCACCATCACGGCGGCCAACACCGACGCCGAGGTCGATCACCTCCTGCACGCCTTCGGTGAGATCCGGAACCATCTCGCCGAGGTGATGCCGTCGGCTCTCCGTCTTCCGGAATGACCGAGCCCGAACCGGTTTCGGTTCCGGCGGGACCGGCCGGACCGGCGGCGGCAGCACAGCCGCCGCCGGTCCCGGGCTATCGGGACCTCATTCGCGTGGGCGACCTGGGGGCATTGATCCTCGTGGTCTTCCTCGGGCGATTCGCCGACGCCGCGTCCCACGTGGCCCTGCTGTTGTTCGCCCTGGAGCGGTACGACTCCCCGGCGTTGGCCTCGGTCCTGCTGTGCTGTCGCCTCCTGCCGGGACTGCTCGTGAGCCCCTTCGCCGGAGCCTTCCTGGACCGCGGCGAACCGGTACGCCTGATCGGCGTCGACCTGGCGGTGGCCTGCGCGGTCACGCTGGCGATCCCCTTGGCGAGTCGACACCACCTGCTCCCGGTCGTGCTGCTCGTCATGCTGGTCTGCGTCGCCTCGTTGACCAGCCCGTTCACGAACGCGGGCCTGCGTTGCCTGGTCGTGACGAGAGTGCCGAAACCCCTGTGGGAACGGGCCAACGGGGTCGACAGCGCAACCTACGTCACGGCGTTGATCGGCGGCCCCGCCGCCGCGGGTGCGCTCACCGCGTGGATGGGCGCCCGGTCCGCCCTGCTCATGATCGCCATCCCCCTGGCCGTGGGCGCCGGCATCGCCCTGTCCCGGCCGGCCGGCCCGCGACCCGCGCCCCCGAAGGTCTCGCTGCTCGAGGACGCCCGAACCGGAGTCCGATACCTCCTGCGGCATCGACGGCTGCGCAATCTCGCGATCGTCGTCTGCGTCCTGAACATCGCCAACGGAATCCACGAGGTCGTCATCCCGATCGCGCTGGTGACCCGGAGCGGCGGCGCGGCGATGGTGGGTGTGTTCCTGGGCATTGCCGGCGTGGCCGGCATCGTCGCCGGGTTGATCCTCGGGCGCCTGGACACCAGCGGACGTGAACCGCTCCTCCTGGCCGGGGGCATGGCAGTGGAGGCGGTGGGCCTGGCCGTGCTCGCGACCGGGCAGTCCACGATCATCGTCGTCACCGGGCTCGTGGCCGTCGGCGCCTCGGGCGGGATCTTCGACGTGGCCTTCCTAACGCTGCGACAGCGCCTGACCGACCCCGCGATGTCGGGACGCGTCACGACCGTGTCCTCCGCCGTCAACCTGAGCGGGGCTCCTCTCGGCTCGCTCCTGGCCGCCCCCTTGATGGGCAGTTCCGCGCATCACACGTCCACGGCCCTGCTCGCCGCCGCGGGGATCAGCGTGGCCGCCGCATGCCTGGTGCCCCTCCTCATCGGCCGAGGCGACGGAGAGGGTCCGGACGCGTACGCACTCGCGCCGCCCGGCACGAACGCCGAACCCCGCGAGGGCGCGTGACGCCGGGACGAACGCCTCGCGACGCCCGACGCGAACCGCGGCCACCGCGTCGGGCGCCCGGCATCCGCCCGGCCACGACAGGGCACGTCGCCGCGCACCGGGACAAGGGCGTCGGCCTCGAAGCCCAACGCTCGCTCCGACCTTGTCTTCAACGTGTCCGTCCGGGCTTGATCCCGACAACCAGGCATCAGCAAGGTGGTGCACGGTGTGGTTCACGGTCCGCGGTCCCCGCGGCCCGACCGGGTGGCCCGCCCGGTCGGGCCGCGTTCCCGGGCCACCGCTCAGGCCGTTGCCAGCGCCTCCGTCGGGGGCAGCCGGGCGGCGCGGGCCGCCGGATACCAACCGGCGACGGCGCCGACGACGGCGGCTGCGGCGACCGCGCCGGCGAGTGCGGCCATCGGTACGGTCCACGGCTGATCGCGCACCGTCGCGTACCCGTAGGTCGCGCCCGCGCCGAGTACGACCCCGGCCAGGCCGCCGGCCCCGGACAGGCAGACCGCCTCGGTCAGGAACTGGTGGCGGATCTGGCCCCGGTGGGCGCCCAGAGCTCGGCGCAGGCCGATCTCCTGGCGTCGTTCGAGAACGGCCACGACCATGGTGTTGGCCACACCGACGCCGCCGACCAGGAGCGCGACCGCACCGAGGGCGAGCAGCAGCGAGGACAGCGTGTCCTTCGCGGCGAACCGCGCGGCCAACGCGTCGGACGGACGGCTGACGCGTACCTCGTTAGGGCGTCCCGGTGCGACGGAGGCCGCGAGCAGGTCGCGTACCCGTTCGACGTCGTCCTCGCGGGCGCGTACGTACACCGTGGTGGGTCGGCCGTCGAAGCCGAGATGCGTGCGCGCCGCCGCCCAGCCCACGAGCGCGGAGCGGTCGATCTCCGGGGCCAACGGCACCGGTCGCAGGATGCCGACGACCGTGAACCACTGTTCGCCCAGCCAGACGCGGCCACCGGGCACGTCCACCGCGAGACGTTCCGCCGCCGCGGAGCCCAGTACGACGGCGGGAAACGCTCCGACCGCCGGATCGAGTCCGCGGCCGGACCGCAACTCGGCGCCCAGCACGATCGGCAGATCATCGCGCGCGGCCACGATGCCGATCCCGCCGGTGATGTCGCGGTCGACGCGGTCGGTGCGGCGTACGGTCGCGGTGACGCGGCCCGTGGCGGAGGCGCCCTCCACGGCCGACATCCGCTCGACCATCGCGTCCGCGTCCGGCGGCAGCGCGGACTCCTCGCCGAACACGGTCTGCCCGGGGGCCGCCGTCAGGAGGTTGGTGCCCAGGGCGCGGATCCGCTCCAGCAGCGCGGCCTGGCCGGAGGCGCCGATCCCGACGACGGCGACCATCGCGCCGATCCCGATCGCGATGCCGAGCGCGGACAGGACCGCGCGCAACCGTCGGCCGCGCAGGCCGGACACACCGACCAGGAGCGCGTCGGCGAGGGACAGACGCGCGGGGGTGGGCAGCGGCGTACCGGTCATCGGGCACCCCCGTCGGTCGAGGCCCGGTCGCGGGCGGGGCCGCGGCCGGGACCGGGACGGGTGTCCGCCTCGATCGTGCCGTCGCGCAGCTCGACCCGTCCGGGCAACGAGGCGGCCAACTCCCGATCGTGGGTGATGACGGCCACCGTCGTGCCCGCCGCGTTGAGTTCGCGCAGCAACTCGACGATGCCCCGGCCCGACACCGTGTCGAGGGCCCCGGTGGGCTCGTCCGCGAGCACGATGGCCGGTCGGGCGACGAGGGCGCGGGCGATCGCCACACGCTGGCGCTCCCCGCCGGACAACTCGCCCGGCCGATGCGCCATGCGCGCGGCCAACCCGACCCGGGTCAGCGCCCGCGTCGCGGCCGCGCGTCGGGCGGAGGCCGAAACGCCCTGGTACAGCAGGCCGGTGGCCACGTTGTCCAGGGCGCTGTCGTACGGGGACAGAAAGAACTGCTGGAAGACGAAGCCGATCGTGCGCGCGCGAAGGGCCGACAGACGACGGTCGTTCAGCCGCGCGATGTCGTGGCCGAGCACCTCGATGCGGCCGGCCGTGGGTCGGTCGAGGGTGCCCATGAGGTGCAGGAGTGTCGACTTGCCGGATCCGGACGGGCCGACGATGGCCAGGAGTTCGCCCCGGCGGATGGTCAGGTCGGTCGGGGCGAGCGCCACCAGGCCGCCGGGGTAGACCTTGGAGACCCGCCGGAGGTCGAGGACGGTCGGTCGTCGGTCGTGGGACGGCGTCGGGGCACCGGGTGCGGCGGTCACGACACCGGCACCCGCACCTTCGTACCCGCCGCCAGCCCTTCACCCGACACTTCCACCCGGTCGCCCGCGTACAGGCCGGTGCGGATCGGGACCGTGCGCAACACTCCGTCGGCGCCCACGAGTTCGAGCCCGTACCCGGCCCCGTCGGGTAGCGCGACGAGTGCGTTCACCGGTACCGCGAGCACCTGTGGCCTGGTTTCGGTGGTGATCCGGACGGTGACCGGCGCGCCGTCGAGCACGCCCGCGTCCTGGGGGCGGTCGAGGGCGATCTCGATCGGCAGCTTCGGGTCGGTCGACCCGCCTCGACCGCCGCCGCCCCCGCCGTCCTTGTCCTCGGGCTTCGCCGACAGGACCGTGCCGACCTTGGACACCGTGCCGTCCGTACTCCGATCACCGGGCAGGACGACGGTGACCTTCACACCGTCGTGGACCAACGTCTGCCGATCGACCGGAAGTTCGACCGTAACCACGCGACGGGTACTGGTGACCGCGGCGATCTCGCCCTGCGCCGGTGCGCCGAGCGCGGCTTTCACGGCGCCCACGCGAACCGCGTCGGGCTGAATCGAGACGTCCGACGGAAGAATGCGACCGGTCTCGGGCAGGTGGAGCGCCTTCTGCCATCGCTTGATCGCCTCCGCGGTCCCGTCGGTGAACCTGTCGTCCACCCGGAGCGGCCCGGCGAACCCGAGGGCGGACAGGTTGCTTTCGAGCAGCCGCACGTCGGCACCGTCGCTCATCCCGGCGTGCAGGGGCCGCCACAGTGGGGCGTCGCCGTACAGGAGGGGGATCGGGGCACCGTCGACCGCGTAGAGGGGGTCACCACGTTGGACCTGCTTGCCCGGGATGGGAAGGGCGGTGAGGGTGCCGGGGCCGGTGGGGGTGTCGGGGGGATCCGCGTTGCCTTTGCCGTCCTTTTCGCCTTTCCCGTCCCTGTCGTTCGTGCCGTCCTTGCCGTCCGTGCCGTCCTTGCCGCCGGATCGGGGGTCCTGGGTCCGTCCCGGCGCGTACACCACCGCCGCCCCCGCGTACGCCAACGCACCGTCGAGTCGCAGTGACACCGACAGGTCGGTGCGCGTGATCGCCACGGTCGGACCCGGCTTCGCGGTCGTCGGACCGGCCGAGCCGCCGCTCCAGTCGCGGCCGGCCAGGGCCGCCGTACCCAGCCCGATCACGGCGAGCGAACCCACCCCGACGAGTGCCGCGCGCCGTCCCCGGCGGCGACGCGGCGGGTGCGGGACCGAGGGGTCCATGGTTTCGAGGGGGCTGGTGTTGCCGTCGTGGGGAGTCGTGTCGGTCACTTGGGCTGCGCTCCCTGCGGGGCGCCCGCACCCGAGCCGCAGTCGCCCATGACCTTGTCGAGCTTGGCGCGGTCGCCGGTGAGCGGGATGCTCAGGCCCTGTCCCGGCTGAGGATCCGGGACGTCGATGCCGCCCGCGCGCAGGCACTGGGCCAGTTTCAGCGCGTCGTCCTGGGTCTTGGCGTCGTCGGTGACCTGCCGGCCCGCCCCGGATACGGGCATGAACCGTGCACAAGCCTTGAGCGCGGCCTCGGTCGCGGCGTCCGGTGCGCCGGCGATCGCCGAGCCGTCCGTCCCCGGCTCGGGGTCGGCCATGTCGACGCCGTGCTCGCGCATACAGGCCGCGTACTTCAGCGCCAGGGCGTGGTTCTTGTCCCCGCTCTCGACGCCGACCCTGTCGTCGTCGTTCCCGCCGCCGTCGCCGCATCCGGCGAGCAGCAACACCGTTGCGCCGAGGGCCGCCACGGTCAGGGTGGTTCGCCGTGGACGTGCGTTGCGGACCTTCACGTGCGCCTCCTTGTCGTCGAGGCCGACGGGTGCCGACCTGCATGGATCCAAGGAGTACGCGGCGGGCTGTTACACGGGGCGCTCGGCGACCCTTACACGCGTGTAACACCGCATGGGATAGGACGGGCCACACGTGGCCACACGTGGCCACACGTGGCCACACGTGCGACACGGCAGGCCGCGATCGACCGACGAAGGGCAACGACGTGCGCGTACTGATCGCCGAGGACGAGGAGACCCTCGCCGACCTGGTCGCCGACGGGCTGCGCCGGCAGGGCATGGCCGTGGACGTCGTGTACAACGGCGACGACGCGATGCAGGCGCTCGACCTGTACGGCTACGACGTCCTGATCCTCGACCGCGGCCTGCCCGGCACCCACGGCGACCGGATCTGCGGCGACCTGGCGGCCCGCGGAACGCCCACCCGCATCCTCATGCTCACCGCCGCCGACGCCCTGCGCGAACGAGTCCAGGGCCTGGAGCTGGGCGCGGACGACTATTTGACGAAGCCCTTCGAGTACCCCGAACTCGTGGCCCGGGTACGGGCGTTGGCCCGCCGTAGCGGCCCGGCGGCCAGCCCCGTCCTGGAGCGCGGCGGCATCGTCCTGGATCCGGCGCGGCGCCGGGCCTGGCGACAGGAGCGCGATCTGCGGCTGACACTCAAGGAGTTCGGCGTGCTCGAAGTGCTTCTGGCGGCACAGGGCCGACCGGTCGGCGCCGAGGAACTACTGGAGAGAGTCTGGGACGCGAACGCGGACCCCTTCTCCGGCACCGTGCGCGTCACGATGAGCCGGCTACGCGCGAAGCTCGGTTCGCCGCCGCCGATCATCACGGTGCCGGGGCTGGGGTATCTGCTGTGAGGGGTGGGGGATGGGCGTGGTCGTCGCGGGGGCGAGGATGGCCGGGAGCGCAGCCCTCCGCGTCGGCTTCGGGCGGGCGCGGCGCATGGCAGCGGCTTCGTCGGCCGACCGCGCGGGCGCGGATCGCGCTGGCGTTCGGTGCCGCGTTCGCGCTCCTCGGCGGCCTGCTCCTGGGCGCGGTCTACGTGCTGTCCTGGCTCGGCACGCGGGCCGGTACCTCACGCCTGGTGAACGAGGCGGCGGGCGCGGCGGCTCAGCCGGTTTCCGCGGGAGGGGCGGCGGGGATCGGTACCGCGCCGGGAACGGTCCCGTACCCTGTCGGGCCGGGGCAGGCCACGATCACCGAGTCGGCCACCGGGCAGCGGCTGCGCGACCTCGGCGACAGTGTCGGTCGGGCCGCGTCCCGACAGCAACTGGAGTGGTCGCTCCTGGCGTTGCTGATCACCGTCGTGCTGGCGGTGGCCGTCGGCTGGTGGACGGCGGGTCGGGCCCTGCGCCCGGTCCACAAGATGACGGCCACGGCCCGGCGGATCTCCGCGAACAACCTGCACGAACGCATCGCCCTGGCCGGCCCCCGGGACGAACTCGGCGAACTGGCGGACACGTTCGACGAACTGCTGACGCGGCTGGATGCCGCGTTCGACTCCCAGCGTCGCTTCGTTTCGCATGCCTCGCACGAGTTGCGCACCCCGCTCGCGGTACAGCGTGCCGCGATCCAGATCGGCCTGGAGAACCCCGACGCACAGTCCCTTCCCCAGGTCAGGAATCAACTGCTGGCCGCCAACCGGCGCAGCGAGCAACTCATCGAGGGCCTGCTCTCCCTGGCTCGCAGCGATCTGGGGCCGGAACGCCTCGACCCGGTCGACTGGGCCGCGGTCGTGGGCGAGCAACTGGCCGAATGCGCCCGGGAAGCGCGCCTGATGGGGATCACGATCCAGCATCGGGTGTCACGGGTGTCGGTGCTGGGCGACGCCGTACTCCTCGGCCAACTCGTCGGCAATCTGCTGCGCAACGCCATCCGGCACAATCACACCGACGGCCGGGTCGACGTCAATCTCGGACCTGCGGGTCTGGTGGTACGAAATACCGGCCCGCTGCTTGAACCGGCCGTCGTTCCGGAGCTGTTCGAGCCGTTTCGTCGCATACCACGCCCGCGTCGCGGACTGCCGGGCCGTCCCCTCACGCCGCGACCGCGCGACCCGGAGCCGGAGGGCATCGGCCTGGGCCTGTCCGTCGTACGCTCGATCACCACCGCCCACGGGGGTACCGTCACCGCGCACGCCAACCCCGACGGAGGGCTCACCATCGAGGTGGCGCTGCCGGAAGCGGCCGCCCAGGGCCGGTGAGGTGGGCTACGCCCGGATCGTGAACGGCCGGGGAGGATTCGGCCCGGATCCCAACGGGCGCATCCGAGTTCGCCTTCGGCGTCGGGTTCGCCGCCTGCCCCGCCTCGCTTGTGGCGACTCGAGATGCGGTTCCCGCCCGGGTCGCCGCAGGTGGAGAGTTCGGGACAGTAGCGACGAGAGTGCCGATTCGGGCCGACTGCCGTGGGAGTGACCGGACTTGCTCAAACGATCCGGCATCGGGCAGTGGGGTTGCGGTGCCCCCCGACCTTCGTGCAATGCTCTGCGGGTCGCCCCGGCCACGCCCCGCTCATCGCGTCCCAAAAGAGGCCAAGTCCCTTGCTGTGTATCGCATTCGCCATGCCCTGCCGCGTGCTTTCGAGCACGTCGGCCGTGCGGCGTGCGGTGCTCGTGCTGTTGTTCGCGGCAGGTGTGGTGTTGCTCGGGTGGGTGCTTTCGGACCAGGCACGGGCCGCGGAGGCACCGGTCGACACGGTCACCGAAACGGTCGTCCGGATCGACGACCCGACCGACTCCGTCGTGGGACGCGTCGCCGACGTGTTGCCCGAGGTCAGGCCCGGCAAGGCCGCCGTGGTGTCGCCGAAGCCGGGTGTCGCCGATGCGTTGCCGCAGGGCACGCCCGGTAAGCCCGGCCTTGCGTTGCCGAAGGTTGTGACGCTCGACGTCGAGCGCGTCACGGAGCGGTTGCGGGAATCGGTGATTCGCCCGCTGGTGCGCGACCTGGCCGATGATCTGCCCGAGGTCCTGCCGGCGAAGCCGACCGACCCGCGCGGTGAGACGGTCGAACCGCCTCCCGCTTGGGCGGACGACGCGGAGTTCGCGCCGCTGTCGAGCGAGATCGCCACGTCGTCGATCGAGCTCACGACCACCCCCGCGACGGTTGCATCGCCGACGCACCCGTCGGCCTCTTGGGCTGATCCGTCCGCGCTGGGCCACGAGTCCTCGACGGCCGTCCGCGCCGACGCCGAGCGCGGCGCGACGGCGCCCGTCGCGCATGACGCGGATTCGCCCCGCAGGCAGTCGCCGCACGGGTCGGCGGCGCCCGGCGACGCGGTTGTCGGCTCCGCGCATCGCGGTGGCGACACCGCGGGCGTCCCGGTGCCGGCCACACCCGTCGCTCCGGCACACCTTGTACCCGTGCAGGGTTCGGGCACTCCCGTCGCCCAGCCGATCGACCGGCGTGAAAAGGTCTCGGTCTCTCCCGCCTGACACGACTCCTCCCCGCTCGGCCGTGATCGGTCCGACCCGGCTCACCCCGTGATCGATGCCGTCGCCGGTGCCGTTGGCGCCCGTGGCCCGGCCTCGATCGGGTGACCCCTTCTCCCGACGCCGGTGGGCGACGGGTCCTGAACCCAGGTCTCCGACCATCCATCCGGCTCCGACCATCCCGCTTCGACAGGCGGTTCGCGGCCCCGGGCGGCAAGGCCCGGGCCGCGGACCCCCGCGAGCCGGCACCCGCAGTCGACGGCCCCACGGTCCGGCGGCGTTGCGACGAGACACAACCCGTGGAAGCCAGAGTTCGAAGCCACACGATACGAAGGAGCCCCAAGTGTCGAAATCCGGCCGGATCGCATTGTCGGTCCTGATCGCCCTCGTCACGAGCGGAACAGCGGCTCGGGCCGATGCGGCCACCCCCGCGAATGACCCCGTCAAGGTCGGTCAAGCGCCCCTGTGGACCGAGGAGTTCGATGCACCGATCAGCTCGGAGGCGCGTTGGGTCGGCGACCGGAGCAGCGCCTACCGATACGGCGACCACAACCCCGACGACAACAAGCTCGACTGGCTGGACCGCTCGAACGTGAGCGTGGAAGGCGGGATCGCCACGTTCCACGCACGCCCCGGGGCACACGACCTGGAGAACGGCAAGCGCGCGTGGTCCACCGGGCTGCTCACCACCGAGGGTTCCGCGGAGGGCTTTCGAGTGCGGACCGGCGACTACGTCGAGACACGGGTGCGGATGCCCTCCGGTGACGGAGCCTGGCCCGCATTGTGGACGTGGCAGGACGGCGGCAACGAGATCGACTCGTTCGAGTACCACCCCGACAACCCGAACCTGCTGGAGCTGACCAACCACGTCCGGCCGAGTCAGCGTTACCACACCGACGCGGGCGCGATATCTCCCGGCGAATGGGTGACCATCGGCACGAAGTACGGGGCGGAGTCGGTGGATTGGTACGTCAACGGCGTCAAGGTCTTCGCGGACGGCACCGGCGTGGGGACGTCGTGGTCGGCCTACCTCATCCTGAACCTGTCGGTCTGTTCCGGTGAGTACCACCCCGCGCCGGGCAAGGACGATCCGCTCACGTTCGCCGCCGACTACGTTCGCGTCTACCGGTAGGCACGCCCGGCCTCGCGAAGCCCCACCGCGCCCACCGACCCGGTCCTCGCGTACCGAGTCCCGAGGCAGCCGGAGTTCCGATACCGCGGTGGGGCTTCGCGGCCCGTGTCCCTTCGAGGTCGACGATGCCCGGATCCGTGCGTCGGTCATTGCGGCGCCGGCGGATTCGCGGGCGAGGTACCCGCGCTGCGCGAGTTCGGCCTCCGGCGGCTGTCCCGCCCGCGTTCACCCCCGGCGTCGTCCGGTCCGACCGATGCCCGTCGAGAAGGGGCGACGGGTCACCGGTCGATGGTGTCCAGCGCGTCGAGTGAGTCCAGGTCCACCAGGGCGTTGGTCGTGCGTTCGATGATGCCGAGGCTGGTCTCGGACGGTTGCATCTTCGGTTGGAGTGGGCCGCGTCCGATCGTGTACAACCAGGCGAAGCAGGGATAGAACGTCTGACGACGGTAGGCGAGCCACGCGGCGTCGAAGTCCGGTGCCTTGACACCGGCCGCTTCGAGCTTCTCCAGGTACAGGCTCAGCAGATCCTTCTCCCAGCTACGCCGGTCCTCCACCGCGAGGGCGGTGGTGACGGTGTAGGTGTAGTCGAAGGCCCAGTTCCCCCGCATGACGACCTGCCAGTCGGTGAAGCCCATCCGGCCGGCGGAGGTGAGGTATGTGTTGCCGACATGGCCGTCACCGTGCAAAAGGGTCTGCGGGCCCTCGTCGGCGACTCGAAGCGACGCTTCGAGCCCTTTGTAGAGAGCGTCGAACAGGGGTGTCAGCGCGTCCGGGATCACGGCTGCGGCCCGTTCGGTGCCGACCTTGGAGCGCTTCCGCATCTGAATCAGCCGATCCAGATTGTGGAAGTGATCACTGGGTTGCTTCAACCAGGAGGCGTGCTCCGCGAGTTCGGGGGCCTCCCAGTAACGCGCGTGCCAGGTGGCCATGCTCGCGACCAGGTCCTCGATCTGCGGGCGCGAGATGGGCGTTCGGGGCGTGCAGAACGTGGCTCCCTTGGTCTCGCCGAGGTCCTCCATCAGCACGATCGACCGGCCGGACGCCTTGTCGGCCGCTCCGTGGTATCCATGCGGCGCCTCGATGTCGAGATCGTTCCGCAGGTACTTGAAGAACCCGGGTTCTCCTTCGAGGACATCCGCCAGGCCCAGCGTCAGGCGCTGGGTGAAGGAGGCGGTGGTCTTCGCGAAGAGTGTCTCCGGTAGCCCGGCCCGGCCGCCCGCCTCGTTGTACGTGATGTGGATGCGCAGGCGGGTGGACGTACCGCTGGTCGCGTCCTCGACCCGGAACGACTCGATCGCCGTGCCGGGGTGCCCGTCACACAGGACCGCCGCCAACCATTCCCGGGTGATCTGTCGGCCGGAAACCGGCACATCGGCCGGTCCGTTCACACGTGGCGACGTGATTCGCTCGAGGAGGTAGTGGCGGCCGTAGCGCATGACTCCCTTGGCCATGTCGAGGGCGGGACTGCCGGCGTGTGTTCGGGGTGCCATGAGCGTCCTTGGGGAGATCGGGTCGGGCTGATGCCGTGCTGGGCGGGCCGCGTCGACAGCGGGACGACGACCGGGTCATTGCGGTCCACGCGGCGGATGTGAAGGGACCGTCGGACAACGGGACTTCGCCGCGACCGCGCACCCTGCGGCAACGGCCGGCCGGAAATCGACTCACGATCCGCCGGATCGGGGCAACCGTGGCCGAGGGCTCCACCGGGGACGCGCAAGGGGTGCGGTCGGCCCGCGACGCCGTGACCGAGCCCGTCCGTGAACCGGCCCGAAGCCACGCTGTGGCCCCGGGCGTTCGCCACGTCGGCGGCAGACTATCCAGAACATCCCATCGAAAAAACGCAGAGGTACGAAATGCGCTGGCGCTGTCCGAAACACGAACGCTGTGGCTCAAATGTGGCGCGTCGCCACGCGCCTGTGATCAACTTTGCCGGCAGGCGCCAGGGGTTATCCACACGGCCCCGCGGCTTCGGCTTGCGACGCGGTACGACGACGAGCCCGGTTCTTCCAGAGGAAGGACAGCCTGCCCGAGGCATGGACAACCGTACGGGGGCGGTGCGACACGACCCCCGCGCCCATCCGGGTTCACGACGTCGGACAGCGGATTCGCGACATGTCCATGGCAGCTCGGCAACCGCCCTAGCCCCACGAAGAGAGCATGAACCTACTCAATCGGGCGCACGGCCCGCGGAACCGAACCAGGCGCCGCGCGTCGATCCGCACGCTTCTGATAGTGCTCACGGTCATCCCCTCCCTGACGTTGTTGCTGTTGTGGGGCTTCACAACGCAGCGCTTGTGGAAACAGAGCGACAACCTCAACAACCAGTACAAACTGTCGCAACGGGCGGGGTTCCCCACGCTCCTGGTTCTGGGGGCGCTGCAGCAGGAACGGCGGCTCAGTGCCGCGTGGCTCACCGCGCCCGACGATCCGCGATCCTTCGAGGCCCTCAAAACCCAACGGACGCAGACCGATGCGGTCGCGGCCCGATTCGAGACCCTCGCCCGGAAGGGATTGCCGGACTCGCTCGGCGACGTCCGGCGACACGCCAACACCATCCGCAGTGCGCTGTCGCTGCTGCCGGAGGCGCGCTCCCGCATCGATGCCCGCCAAGGAGGGCAGACCGACCTGCTGCGCTTCTATGACAACGGCGTGAATCTGCACGTCACGATGTTCAACGCGTTCACGTATCTCGACGACGGCCCGTTGGTCTTCCTGTCCCAGATGCCGGTCAACGCCTTCCGCGCCGACGAGATGCTCGCGCGTGAAGACGTGCTGCTGATGTACTCGCCGAGGAACGGCGTCATGCCCGCCGCGGAATACGCCGAGTTCCTCCAAGTCGTGGGCAGTCGACGCACGTTGTACGACCAGATGCTGACGTTCACGCCCAAGGACCTTCGAGACGCGTTCGTCGCGATCACCAGGACTCCCGCCTGGGAGCGGATGGTCGCCGCCGAAAACGCGATGATGACCGCGCGTCCGGTCGTCTCCGCGAAGGAGCAAGGGTTCACCGTCCCGGTACGGACCGCCGAGTGGCGCGCGGCCATGGACGAAGTCAACGCGGCGCTCGACCGGTTCGCCAATCAAACAGCGCTGCGGGCCAACGGCGTCAACAAGGACCGGGCCGACGAACTGGAGCTCACCGCGCGGCTGGTGGCGGTCCTCGGACTCCTCGCGGTGGTTGTCGTCGCGGTTCTCTGCTGGCGCATCACCCGCTCGCTGCGCCGCCGACTGCTCAGCCTCCGGTCCGCGACCGTGGAACTCGGCGAGGAACGCCTGCCCATCGTCGTCGAACGGCTCCGCCGCGGGGAATCGATCGAGGAAGCCCGCGCGGCTGCGGGTGGCGCGGAACTTCCCTATGGAAACGACGAGATCGGCCAGATCGCACACGCGTTCAAGGCGACCGAGCGGGTCGCTCTCGACAGCGCCGAGCAACTCGCCCACGAACGGCAGGGCTACGCCAAGGTCTTCTACAACGTCGCCCTGCGCACCCAGTCCCTGATCAGTCGTCAGCTCAGCGAACTCGACGGCATGGAACGACGCCACCAGGATCCGGACGTACTCAAGGACCTGTTCACCCTCGACCACCTCGCGACCCGCGTCCGCCGGTACGAAGAGAACCTCGTCATCCTGAGCGGACACCAACCGCGGCGGCGGTGGAGCAAGTCGGTACCGGTGATCGACGTCGTGCGCAGCGCGCTCGGCGAAATCGAGGACTACGAACGGGTGACGGTCACCGCGGACGCCGCTATCGCCCTCGCCGGTCCGTCGGTGGGAGCGGTGGTCCACCTCCTCGCGGAACTGGTCGAGAACGCCATTTCCTTCTCGCCGCCGAAGACGCCCGTGCAGATCCGTGCGTCCAGCGCCGCCAAGGGCGTCGTGATCGAGATCGAGGATCGTGGTCTCGGCATGTCCGACGCCGAATTCGACGCGATCAACGCCAACTTGGCCAACCCGGCCCCGTTCGAGGTGGTGGCGCTCGCGAAGGACGTGCGCATCGGCCTGTTCGTCGTCGCTCAGCTCGCCGCGCAGCACGACATCACGGTGACCCTGCGGAGTTCGCCCTACGGAGGGACCCTCGCCATTGTGTTTCTCTCCGGGGAAAGGAACGTCGAACCGTCGCCCGAACAGGGTGACGACGAGGCCGGCCACCGCGAGGAATCGGTGCCCGAACCGAGCCGCGCCCGGGCCGAGATCGACAGCGCCGAGTCGTCCCAGGAGGTCCCGGAGACGGTGATCGAACCGCCCGCCCCGCCGCGGCAACAGACCGTCACCGTGATGCACGCGCGGGGCGAGGGGGAACGGCCCTCGGGGCGCAGACCGCTACCCCGGCGGGTACCCCAGGCGGACCTGCCCGCACCACTGCGAGGGGAGGCCCCCGTACCGGAACCGGCGAAGGAGCCACGCGAGTCGTCCCCGAGATCCCCCGAATCGGCGGCCGCGATGGTCAGCGCCTTCCGGACCGCGTCCGAACGCGCCCGAGCGGGACACCAGGCCGCACAAGTAGTCCAGACGGACGCCGCGCCGGCGCCGGACGGAGATCCGATCGACAGCACATCGGCGATTGAGGAACCACGATGAGCCAGCCCACGACCGCCACGAACAGCCGACTCGACTGGCTGCTGACAGACCTGGTCAAGCGCGTCCCGCGGACCAGGCACGCCGTCGTCCTGTCCGAGGACGGCCTGATGATCAGCCAATCCGAGACGTTCGGACGCGACGACGCGGAACAGCTCGCCGCCGCCACCTCGGGACTGCAGAGTCTGGCGCGGAGTATCGGACGGGGGTTCCGGGGCGGAGCCGTCTCCCAGACGCTCATCGAGATGGAGGACGCCTTCCTCTTCGTCACCTGTGCCGGGCGCAGCGCACATCTGGCCGTACTCGCGGACAGCGACGCGGACGTCGGCATCGTGGCCTTCGAGATGAACACCCTGGTACAGAAGGTCGGTGAATTCCTCGGCACGGCGCCTCGGGACGACGCCGACGATCCGTCGAGAGGTGGGCATGGGTGACCGACCTCACCGAGCCGGCCTGGGATGACGAGGCCGGACCGCTGGTCCGCCCCTTCACCCTGACGAAAGGACGCACCCGGGCCGCCCGCGACGACCTGACACTCATCACCTTGGTGACGACCGTCGAGAAGGACGCCGAAGGAGCCGCGGAACGCCGGGAGTTGTACCCGGAGCACATCGCGATCCTGCGCATGTGCCGTGAGCCCCAGGCCGTCGCGGAGATCGCCGCGCGCATCGACCTGCCGGTCAGCATCACGAAGGTGATCATCGACGACCTGTTCGACGCCGGACACGTCCACGTCCGGCCACCGGTCGCCATGGCCCGGACCCCCGACATCGAAATACTCAGGAAAGTGCGTGATGGTCTCCGCAGACTATGACACGGGCGGCGGGAGCGTCCCCGCGAACGCAGCCGCCGTCAAGATCCTCGTATCGGGCGGCTTCGGCGTCGGCAAGACGACACTTGTCGGCTCGATCAGCGAGATCCCGCCGTTGCGCACCGAGGAGGTGATGACCTCGGCCAGTGCCTGTGTCGACGACCTCGAAGGCATCGAGGAGAAGGTCACCACCACGGTCGCACTCGACTTCGGTCGTATCACCGTCAACGACGACCTCGTGCTCTACCTTTTCGGCACACCGGGCCAAGAGCGCTTCTGGTCCATGTGGAACGACCTGGCGGTCGGTGCGCTCGGCGCGGTCGTCCTGGTCGACTCGCGTCGGCTGGGTACCAGCTTCGGCAGTATCGACTTCTTCGAACGCCGCGGCATTCCCTTCGTCGTGGGGATCAACAACTTCCACGGCCGGATGGAGTACACCGAGGAAGAGATTCGCGAGGCCCTGAGCCTGAATCCCCGGGTGCCGAGCATGGTCTGTGACGTCCGCCGCCGGGATTCCTGCCGTGACCTGCTGCTCACCTTCGTCGAGCACATGCTGGTCGAGGCCGGCGCCCCCGGGTAGGCTGCCGCGACGGCTCCGCCTGCCCTCCGAAGTCCTCGGACGGCAGGCGGAGCCGCGTGCGGACGAGCGCGAGCAAACGCGCCCGAGCAAACCCGAGCAAACCAGCCCGCGCAAACCAGCCCGCGCAAACCAGCCCGCGCGCCGCGGCGTGCGCCGGCCGCGAGGTGGCGGTCGCGGGCCCGCCTGCCTGCATCGCCTGCGGACCCTTCGGCGATCGTCGCGCACGGCGCGGCCGGCGCCCGAGGGGAGGGGCGGCCGGCCGCGGCGCGTCGACGGGGACGTTCGGGCCCACACGCGAACACACCGCGACACCACCCACGATCACCCGCGCGGGCGGCCGCTCGCCGCGCCGCGCCGGACCCGGGACGCGCGTTCACCCGATGGGGCGTGCCGGGCCCTCGCGACCGCGATGCCCGATCCGGGATTCGTGTGCCCGACGCGGGTGCCGGGCGTGGCGCGGTGACCGCCGGGGTCAGGCCGGGCCGCGCAGCATGGGGAGCAGGACCTCGTCGACGACGGACACCACGAATTCGTCGGTGAGTTCCGCCGGGGCGGTCAGGTTTTGGTAGGTGACCACGGCCGGGCCGACGCGGGCGGTGAGGGGGGGGTCGCCGAGCCGGGGACGACGACCGGGAGAACACGGCGGGCGTACGTCATCCCCGTGCAACCCGAAGCGTGGCTGCGGCGTGACGTTTGTGGATGCTCGCGTCGAGAACCCGGCGTCGGCAGCCGACACGGCAACTGCCCACGGCGTCACGACGATCGCGGAGTCGGCCCTCGGCCGGCTCACCGAGCGAGCGTTCTCGCCGGAACCGGCGGCGGCCGATCCGGCGCGCACCCGCCCGCCGGCGCCGACGCCTGTCGACGTCGACGCCTGTCGACGGGGGGCGCCCCCGGCGGGGGGGGCGCGGGGCGCGGGGGGGGGGGCGGGGCCGCCGGATAGAGTTTTTTTCGCTTTTGATCACAACCAAACGGGGGTG
>NZ_JBSFEO010000049.1:0-87455 GCF_053594475.1 Embleya sp. NPDC001921 | reverse complement strand
TGGGGCGGATACGGCGCCACCTTCGCCGACCCCGACGGCTACGTCTGGAGCCTGGGCTACAGCGCCCCGGGAACCGACCAGCCCTACGCCGAATAGCCGCGATCTGTTGCCTCACAGCCGTACGGGACGGCGCGGCGCGTGCCGCAGCCGTCCCGGGCACGGCGATGGTGGTCCCGATGTGGGAAGTGGGAGCGGCTATCGGAGCCGGGCGGGCCGGATCCGCGGTGAGCCGGATCTGCGGTGAGCCGGCAGAACAACAGGAGAAAGATCATGAAGTTTCGCACCCTCGTCGAGCCCCCCGAGCCCATGCGGGGCCTGGAAATTCCGCCCGAGGTGGTAGCAGCGCTCGGCGGGGGCGCGCGGCCGCCGGTGACGATCACGGTCAACGGGCATTCCTGGAAGAGCCGGGTCGCCATCCTGCGCGGGCGCCACCTGCTGGGCCTGAGCAACGCCAACCGGCAGGCCGCCGGTGTCGCGATCGGCGAGGAGGTCGAGGTCGAGCTGGAGCTCGACACCGAGCCGCGCGTCGTCGTCGAGCCTGCGGACTTCGCCCGGGCCCTGGACGACGACCCGGTCGCCCGCGCCGCGTACGACAACCTTGCGTACAGCCACAAGCGCGAGCATGTGCGCGCCATCGAGAGCGCGAAGAAGCCCGATACGCGCCGTCGGCGCATCGAGAAGGCCATCGCCACTCTGCGGGGCTGAAACCCGAGAAGTGAGACTCCGCCGGCCATGGCCGCCGTCACCAGGCCGGTCAACGGTACTTTCGTCGCCCTTGGCACCGCTTGGTGGGGCCGGGGCGCCGCCTGCGCGCCGGATTCGAAGAGGTTCGGGTCCCCCGGACCTCGAACCTCATGACCGACCGAGTACCACGCCCGCTACGGAGGCAGCGGCGTGATGATCTACTTCGCCCGCGACTATCCGGCCGGCCCCGGCCCGCGCCGCGAACGCACGGCGGGCTCCAGGTCGTCGAGAGCCGGAACAGCGCGAACACCGTGCTCCACCACGGCCAGGACGGCGCCCTGACCGGCCGGGGCAAGGAGCACGCCGAGACGCCGGTGCCCGCCCTGCATCTGCTCCGGTCCGCGCTCGTGCGCGTCGACACCCTGCCGGTGCAGCAGGTTCTCGGCCGAACCGGCCCGGACGAAAAAGCTGAGCGACGAGGACCGGCGCGGCCCGGCCGCGCTGTTCCGGTCCAACGTCAACCCGTACGGCACCTTCCGCCTCGACACGGACAAGCGCCTCGACCCGGAGCCGACCGCCGCCGTGCCCCGACCCGAACCCCGGCAGACACCGACGTCCGATCGCGTACGGAGACACGATGCAGGACTTCCAGCACCTCACCGACCCCCGGATGAACGAGGCCGCGTGGCGGGCACTCGACCTGATGCGCGCCTACGCATCCCGAGACCGCGCCGCGATCATCGAGCACCTCGCGAACCTGGAGCCGGACCAACTGGAGTACGCCGCGGGCGTGCTCATCACGATGTACAACGACACCCGCGAGGTCTTGGACGACACCGAGCGCCCGTGCAACCCGGCGACCGTGCGGCGGGAGGTCGACGCGGTGGCTTGCCTCGCACCGGCCGAGCACGAGTTCGCCGTCGCCGTCACCGCCCTGCGCCTGGCCAACGGCGAAGTGAAGATGCAGGAGGTCGCGAACACCACGGAGATCCGCGACCGCATCCACACCATGGCCGTCTACAGCCTCGCCCTCCAACTCGCTGTGTTCAGCCGCAAGGGAGTCCAGCGTTCGCTCGACGAGGCCGCGCGAATGAACGAGGCGATCGGCGGTCCACGGCCATACAGCGTCGCGTAACACGTTCGCCGCCACGCAGCGAGGCGGAGCGCACGAGAGCGCCACCGGGCATGGAAAAAGCGGGATAGCCCGCCTTCGACAACCAGTGTTACAGGACCTCTCGTGTTCGGTGGCGCCTCGGAGACCCGGACTTGTCCGCTCGCGGCACTACGCGCCGCCGCGGGGCCGGGCGCTCGCCGCCGATGTGAGCGTCTCCCGGGCGAAGCAGGGCAATGGGTGGTCGGCGGACTGCAACGGGCCCTCGAATACTCGGACTTTCCCGCTTCGGAGTCGGTGGAGGAGCTGTCCGCCCGTGACGGCGTCCGCACTCGGCGGGATGCGCCCCGATGCTCCGGCCGTCGTGCGGCCGGAGCGGGTCTGGAGCGGATCCGGAGCGGGTCCGGTCAGGCGTAGTCGGTGATCCACCCGCTGCAGGTCACACGGGTGCTGCCCTTGTAGACGCAGGCCCGGAACTGCATCATCCACCTTTCCGGGATCTCCAGATCCACATCCAGGGTGTAGCCGACCCCGACGGTGTTGCGTGCGCGGTACAGCGGATCGTCGTTGCCGACGTAGTACTCGGCGACGACGGCCATGCCGTCCTGCTTGAAGTCGCGTACGTACAGGTGCTCACCGTAGGACTTGAACCGCACTTCGCCGGCCCGGGTGCCGTTGGTGTAGACGGTGGCGTTCACCGTGGGCTCGCAGGTGGTGCACTCGGCGCTCGCCGGGGAGGCGAGGACCGTAGCGCCGCCCGCCAGCACGGCCGTGGTGCTGAGGATGCTCAGGATTTTGGTGCGCAGCTTCATGGAAGCCCACCTCGTGTGGGATGGCCGCCGGAGGCGGCGTGCTTCGGGGAGGACGGACCGTGGGGCAGAGGGCCTCATGATCCCGACCGCGTGATCGTGACCGGAACGATAGAAGCAACCCGGTGCCCCGCGACACGGCCGCCGTGCACCGTTTTCGGCTCGGCATGGGGTGCGGGTGCACCACTTCCCGTCGCGATGGCGGCTGGTGCACCACGGTCCACCTCGGTACGACGCTTCGGGCATCAATCGAAGGCCGTACCGCGCCGCGCCGCGTCGCACCGCGATCGTGCACGCGAAGCGCACCAGGGTGCCTCGCCACGCCGAGCCGTGGACGTCGGACACCGCGTGAGCCGCAGCGGTTCGGTGCCGGGACGCCTGCTCGCCGACGCGCGAACGCGCGCCTCGGCGGCAGGCTTTCGCCATGGTGGTGCGGCCGGTCGTCTACAACGGCGCCGTGTCGACCACGGCCGCGTTGAGCATGCCTGTGCGGTCCGTGCCGGTCCAGATGATCGCGATCACCATCGAAGACGCGGCGATCGACGAGTCCTTCCCGGGTTCGGTGCCGCCGTTTCGTTCACGGGATCCGACAGCGGTTGTTCGGTTCTGCGGAAGGCACGCTCTCGGGGCCGGGGCCGGGGCCGAGGTGGGCGTTCCTCGACGGCCGTGGACCCGTTGCCGGCGCAACCGGCGAGTGGCCCGCCCCGGCGGGGCCGCCGCCCCAGGTGGCGGCGGCCCGGTCTCGCTGCCCGCACGACCCGCCGCCGTCGAAACGCAACGTCACCGCGAGCGATGCACGCAGATACGCCGACTCGTCCAAGGGGACGCCGGTACCGGATAGCCCAACAAGGTCGGCGAGTTCGGTTCTCAGCGCAGTTGCTGGGCCAGTCCGACGATGATGCCCTCCGGGCCACGGAGGTAGCAGAGCAGATAGCTGTCCTCGAACCGAGCGATCTCGCCGACGAGTTCGGCGCCGTGAGGGAGCAGGCGGGCAACGGTGTCCTCGATGTCGTCGACGGCGAACATGACGCGGTGCGTGCCCAGAACGTTGTGCGGCCTGTTGCGCGGCCCCGCGCTGATCGCCGCGGGGCTGCGGTACTTCGCCAGCTCGAGCCGGCTGTGACCGTCCGGGGTACGGACCATCGCGATGTCACAGTGGACGCCGTCGAGTCCGGTGCACCGGTCGGCGACGAGGCCCTCGACCTCCGCCCTGCCCTCCAGCTCCATACCGAGTTCCACGAAGAACGCGATGGCGGCATCCATGTCCTCGACGACGATGCCGACGTTGTCCATCCGCTGAATCGCCATGCCGGTTCCTCCTTCTTCCCGCTGTGGCCGGTGGTGGCCGCAGACGCCCCTGGGACGGAGCCGGCGGCACGTTCTCGACATCCGCGGACCGCCGAACCCCGAAAAATCCGGGCGGCTCGGGTGAGGTTCATCCGGATGTACCAACCCACCGCCGGCACGACGAGCATGGCTCCCACGAAGGCCCGTACCCCGGTTGCCGCGTTGTACGAGGTATGGCGTGCTTCGAGGCCGCCACACCGGTGATCGGGTTGGTGCAGGCTATCGAGTACAGCACGGGGCGCAAGGCCGGCGCCTGCACCTGCGTCTGCGCCTGCACCTGTGTCGGCCTTGGGCTCTTGCGGAGCTTGCGCCGTAACTCACACTGCCGGCGATGGCCGGGGCAAGGCCTCATCTCGTGGGCAGGCTCCGAGGCGGGAGAACTTTGGCCGGGCTGTGCTCTCGGTCGGCGGTCGCGGGTGCGAGGTTCTCGGGTGGTCGGGTTCGATGGCCGGTCAGGCCGAGCCGTCGAAGTAGAACGACGTGTCGTTGCAGTTGAAGTCCGCACCGCTTGCGCCGTTGCGCAGACAGACCGTCATCGTGTAGTTGCCTCGGAACGGTTGGGGCAGGAAGCCGCTGGTCGTGCCGTCCTGTGAGCCGCCGACGCAGGAGCCGCTTCCATTGGCGGCGTGTTGCGTCACGCTCCAGGAGGTTCCGTCCTTGGACAGGCGGCCGACGGCGCGGTAGCCGTCCGCCGTCCCCTTGTCGCACACCCTGAGCCAGAAGTCCTCACCCGTCAGAAAGGCGCTCGAGGTGCCGTAGCCGCCTTTCGCCGAGTGTTCCGAGTAGACGGTGTGGCTCGCGTACGCACTCGCCGGAGCCGCGGCAAGCAGCGTCAAGGCCAGGCCGGTTGCGACGACGCCGGCGGGAACGGCCAGACGTGCCATGCGCGTGGTGCCCCTGAGTTTTTTCATTTCTACTCCTCCGGGTGGATTGTCGAATGGGCCGGTACGGACGACGCCGGACCGGCGCCGCGCACCTCTGCACGAGCACGGGTTGTCGCTCATGAGCGGCCCGCACTGCTGGTGCAGGCCAATCCTCAGACCCACACGGCTGTCCCAGCCAGGCCAAACCCCGTTCGGGACATGTCCCGGACAAGCCCGGGCCGCCACGCCGGCGGAGCAGTCGGGGTGAAGGAAGCGGGCCCGCCGGCGCATTCCGGAGGCACGTGTCTTGCCGCGCGCCGACTGCTTCGGATTTCCGAGGTGGTCGGCGGGGTGGACGATCCGGTCCGCCGGGTGGGGGCGCGCGGCGCCGTTGGGCGCGGCGCCGCGCGGTTCGCGGGTGGTTTACGCGGTGACGTGCTCGGGCCGCACGGCGGTGGGGGCCGTGATGTGGTGGCGGCGGGAGGGCACCATGTTGGTGGGGTGGGTGAGGCTCCAGGTGGTGGCGGAGCAGATCAGTTCCTTGACGCGGGCGGCGTTTCGGCCGGTCATCGCCTTGGGCTTGGCCTGGTCGTCGGGGGTGACGTGTTGGAGGATCGCGTCGCGGCGGCCGAGGCTGATGCACTGGAACTTGTAGCCGATCTCGTTCTCCGGGGCCTTGCGGCCGGTCAGGCGGGCGGCGAGGCCGTCGGCGGCGAGCCAGGCCATCGGGTTCGCGGCGGCGCAGGACATGCGCAGCGGCTTGCCGCCCGCGCCGATCGCGAACGCGGCGTCGCCCACGGCGTAGACGTCCGGGTGGGAGATCGAGCGCAGTGTCGCGTCGACGACGATCCGGCCGGTGTCGGAGACTTCGAGGGTGCTGGCGGCGGCGATGGGGTGTACGGCGAAGCCATTGGCCCACACGGTGACCTGGGCCGGGATCCTTCCGGCGGTGGCGGTCAGGACGCGGTCCGCCTCGACGGCGGTGACGTCCGTGTCCTCGTGGACCGTGATGCCGAACCGGGCGAACGCGCCGCGCAGGTGGTGTCGGGCCTTGTCGCCGAGCCAGTCGCCGAGGCCGCCTCGGGCGGCGATCGAGACGTGCAGGTTCGGGTACGCCTCGGCGATCTCGGAGGCCGCCTCGATGCCGGTCAGGCCGCCGCCCACGATCAACACGCTCGCGCCCGGGGCCAGTTCGGCCAGGCGTGCCCGCAGGCGCAGTGCGCCCTGCCTGCCGGAGATGTTGTGGGCGTGTTCGGCGACACCGGGGACCTCGCTTGCGGCGGCAGTGCTGCCGAGGGCGTACACGAGGGTGTCGTAGCCGAGGGCCTCGGTGCCGTTGTCGTCGGTGAGTTCGACGGTCTTGCGGTCCGCGTCGACGGAGTGGACCCGCGCTATGCGGACCCGCACGCCGGTGTCGGCGTAGATCTCCCGCAGCGGGCGCCGGGGGAGGTCCTGGCCGCTTGCGAGTTGGTGCAGGCGGATGCGTTCGACGAAGTCGGGTTCGGCGTTGACCAGGGTGATCTCGACCTCGTCGCGGTGCAGGCGCTTGGCGAGACGGCCGGCGGTGACGGCGCCGGCGTACCCCGCTCCGAGGACGACGACGCGGTGCTTGGTGCTGGTGCGGCTCGTGTGGCTCGTGCGGTTCATGGTGGGACGCTCCTGTCCGGCTCCGGTTGCTTGCACCCCCTGAACCGGACGGCGGCGTGATCCCTGACAGGAATCGAATGTGACCTGGGTCACCACTCCGCGGCGAGCGGCGAGTGGGGTCCGGTGGCCGCCCACCGGCGGGTGATGTGCCGCAGCTTGTCGGGGTTGACCTGGACGTGGATGGCCGAGATGCCGTCCGGGGTCACATCGAGGGAGAGGATGCCGAAGATCTGGTTGCCGACCTCGATCAGGACGGACGGGGCGCCGTTGACGACGGTGGCGTGGAAGGCGGGGGCGCCGCCGACGAAGGCCCGCTTGTGCTCGTTCGGCCGGAACAGTCCGCGCATGTAGCGCGCGATGGCGAGCGCGCCGTGGACCGGCGTCCTGCGGGCCGCGATCTTGCCGCCGCCGTCGGGCACGGTGACCGCGTCGTCGGCGAGCAGCCGGATCAGCGGCTCGGTGTCGCCGCTGAGGGCCGCGGCCAGGAACTGCTCGACGATCCGCGCCGCGGTGGCCGCGTCGATCTCGGTCCGGGCCCGCTCGGTGCTGACGTGCTGCCGGGCGCGCCGGTAGATCTGCTGGCAGTTCGACTCGGTGAGGTCGAGCATCTCGGCGATCTCCCGATGCGCGTACCCGAACGCCTCGCGCAGCACGTACACCACACGCTCATTGGGCGACAGGCGCTCCATGAGGGTCAGGATCGCGATGGACACCGACTCGCGCTGCTCGAACGTGTCGGCCGGACCCAGCATCGGGTCTCCGGCCAGGACCGGTTCCGGGAGCCACTGGCCGACGTACGTCTCGCGCCGGGCGCGCGCCGATGTGAGCTGGTTGAGGCACAGGTTGGTGAGCACCTTCGTCAGCCACGCCACGGGCGTCTCGATATGCGACCGGTCCGCCGCGTGCCAACGCAGGAACGTGTCCTGCACCGCGTCCTCGGCATCGCCCGCCGACCCGAGGAGTCGGTAGGCGATGGCCTCCAACCGGCCCCTGGAGCTCTCGAACAGATCGACCTCGTACGTACTGAGCGGCATGTCGTCATTTTCCGCCATGGGTTCGGGCTGCTCGCGACCGGCCCCCGACCGAGGACGGCCTGTGCATCCCGGCGCTCGCCACACCCCGGCTTCTTCCGGCGCCCGGGTGCCGCTTGCGACCGGCGGGCGGCGGTCAACTCCACGTCCAGGACGCGCGTTCCACGGGCACGGGTGCCCACATCGTCTCGGCAGGACCCGCGTTCGCGCCTCGGGACGTGCGCCAGAGGTCCGGGTTCAGGTCTCAGATGCCCACGTTCGGTTCGGACGGGCGAGGGCGGTCTCGGTAATCCAGGTGTGACGGGGGAAAGAGCGACGGGAGGGATGCGGCAAGGCTACGCAGGTACCGGAGGCGCGAGAACGACCGGGACGTCCCCGGCACCAACGGAAAGCGAGGAATCGGCATCCGTGTCGCACACCGGCTGCCACGATGAGGCGACAGCACGGCTGCCCCCACGACGAGGAGGTCATCCGGTGAGTGATGTCCAGCCCCGACCCGCCGACGGTGTCGGACCGGCCGACGACGACGCCGATCCGGACGGCCGCGCCTCGGCGGCGTACCTGATCGACGAGGCGATGGCCTACCTGTACCCGGCCGCGCTTCGGGCGGCCGCCGCCGTCGGGGTGGCCGACCACTTGGCCGACGGCCCGCGCACCCCGGCCGAGCTGGCCGGCCCGACCGGCACCGACCCGGCGTACCTGCACCGGGTCCTGCGACTTCTGGCCACCCGGGGCCTGTTCGCCGAGGACGGTACCGGGGCCTTCCGGCTCACCGCCGCCGGCAGCGCGCTGCGCAGCGACGCCCCGCTGTCCGTCCGGTCCGCCGTCCTGATGATCACCGACCGCACCATGTGGTTGCCGGCCGGTGAGATGGACCGCTGTCTCCGCGAGGGCGGGTCGGCCTTCGACGCGATCTTCGGGATGCCGTTCTTCGACCACTTCGCCCGGGACGCCGCCACGGCGGCCATCTTCCACGACGGCATGGCGGCCATGTCCGACCCGGAGGACCAGCCCATCGCCGACGCGTACGACTTCCCCGAGCACGGCGTGGTGGTCGACGTCGGCGGCGGCCACGGCGGTCTGCTCCGGGCCGTCCTGCGCGGCCGGCCCAAACTGCACGGCGTGCTCTACGACCGGGAGCACGTGCTGGCCGGCCACCGCCTGGACTCCCCTGATCTCGCGGGACGTTGGCGGCTTGCCGAGGGCGACTTCTTCACCTCCGTCCCCGACGGCGCCGAGGTCTACATGATGAAGCGGATCACCCACGACTGGGACGACGAGCACTGCGTGGCTCTGCTGGGCAACTGCCGCCGCGCGATGGCCCCCGGCGGGCGTGTCCTGGTCATGGACGCCGTCATCCCGCCCGGCAACGCCCGGCACCAGGCCAAGACTCTGGACCTGATGATGATGGCCTCCCTGGCCGGCCGGGAGCGCACCGCACCGGAGTTCGCGGCCCTGTTCGCCGAGGCCGGCCTGCGGCTGAACCGCATCCTCGACACCCCCACGGTGTTGTCCGTCGTGGAGGCCGTGGCCGGCGACTGACCGGCGGCCCTCGGCCTCGGCAGGGTGCAGCCGTTTCCGGCCCCGGGAGCCGATGACGGGGTTGTGTGCGCGCGGGTTCCGCATAGCGCGGCAACCGGGGACCCGGCCGAGCCCGAGGGGGCGCCGCCGACCATGTCGACCCGGAGCAGTCCGGCTCGCTCCGGTGATCGTGGCGTAGGCGACCTTGCCGACCAGGCGCGGCAGCAGCCCGACGGAACGCAGCGTCGTGGGTGGAACGGGCAGTCCTCGGTGGCGGCGACACACAGCGCGCGGAGCGCAGCCCGTCGGAGCCCAGGCCCGCACCGCGGGCGGCCTCCGGTGCTACCAGCCTGCACCACCCGTTACCCTCGCCGCTTTGACAACGAGATCAGGAATCGAACCACACGACCAAGCGCACGTTGTCGTCACCGTGTGGTGCGGCAAGCGACTCCATGGCCTTCCACACGGGTTGCCACTCCCCGGTTTCGGTGATGGCGTCCTTGCGGCGGAGGGTGACCGATCTGTAGAGCGTGTCCCCGACGAACCACTCACTTCCTTCGGGCCACTCCCGGTCTTCGCCTCTCCGGAGACCGACAGCCTCGGCGAATGCGGGACTCCAGGACGACTTGCCGGTCAGCCTGAGCCCGTTCGCGGTCCGGCGGTACTGGTGAAGCCGGCTGTCGGGCCTCTCCGCACGCTCGTCCCAGTCGACCGCCTTCACCTCGGCCCATGTGATCCATGTCGTGCCGTGAAGGCTGTCCTCGCCGTACCACCGGGTCAGTTGCGCGAACCGCGCACTCACCGTTGCCGAGGCATCGGCGGGCAGACCTCGGCCTGCGGCCAAGGGACGGAAGTTCGCATGGTTGCGGACTCCGAAGAGACAACCGAACGCATCGTAGTCACGGTTCCCGTAAAGAGAGCCGAGGTCGTGCGCGGTGCGCCAGGTCGACTCCTGATCGCCCTGCGGCGCCCGGTACTCCAGGAAGCCGCTGATGTCCGTACCCATGCCAGGCATAATGCCGACCCCGTCAATCGAGTTCGTCCGCACCGGATCGACGACCCTCGCAAACGTGAGCTGCCTGGTCGGGAGGGATTGGAGCCGACGGCATGTGATCCGAACCGGGACGGCCTCGCACACTCCCTCGACGGAGACACCAGCGATGCCTCGCACTGCTTCCGCACCCGAACTGCGCAGTCGCATATACCGCACCCTCCTCGGAACCGCTCGACGCCAAGCGTTGCCCCTCACCACGGAACAGGTCGGCATTTTGGCCTACGAGGCCGCGCGTTCCGCCGAGTCCGTTGTCCCGCCCCTGTCCCACTACGCCCGCACGCCGAAGCCCAACAACCGTCAGGTACAGATCCTCGTCGGCATTGCCCGGGGCTCGACCAACACCCAGATCGGCACCGCGCCGGGCATCGCCTCGCACACGGTCAAGACCCACATCCAGCGGCTCTTCACCCGTGAGAGTCCGTACGCGGCGTCGCGGCCACGCCGCGCAGGCCGCACCGGGGCGTCCGAAGTCTCCGATGCCCCGGTGCGAGTCCCGTGGATGTCAGGTGCCGATCACGCCGCCATCGCGCTTGCGGATCACGATCGTCGCCGAGCGCGGGCGGCCGGCCGGGTCGAAGTCGGGCCAGTTGCTGACCGCGCGCGGATTCTCCGGGGTCGGCGCGCCCCACGCGGTCGTCGCCTCGCCCGGGTGCTGGATGTTGACGAACATCGTGCGGTGGTCGGGGGTGAAGGTGATGCCGGTGATCTCGCAGCCGCGCGGGCCGGTCAGGAACCTGCGTACCTCCCCGGTGGCCGGATCGGCGGCCAGCATCTGGTTGTTGCCGATGCGGTCGTATCCCTTGGCGGGGAGGTTCTGCGACGAGTTGGAGATGTCGGTCTGGATCCACAGGCGGCCGTCGTCGTCGACCGCGAGGCCGTCCGGCGAGCCGAAGATGCGGTCCTCGGGGAGGGTGACCTTGGGGTCGTACTTCGGGTCGCCGGCGAGCAGGAAGATGTCCCACCGGAACGTCAGGGACGTGTTGTCGCCGCGGTCCTCGCGCCAGCGCACGATCTGGCCGTACGGGTTGGGCGTACGCGGCCCGACCGGGCCTCCGCCGCTGCCGTTCGTCAGCGTCAGGAACACGTCCTTGCTGCGCGGGTGCACCGCAACCCACTCGGGCCGGTCCAGCGGTGTCGCGCCCACCGCGTCGGCGGCCTGGCGGGTGCGCAGCAGCACGTCCGCCTGGTCCGCCCATCCGTTCGCGGTGGTCAACGCGCCCTGGCCGAACACCAGCGGGAGCCAGCGGCCGGTCCCGTCCGCCTGGAACTTGGCGACGTACAGTGTGCCGTGGTCCAGCGGGCTCTGACCGCGGGCCCGCAGCGACCGCCACGGGGCGCTGCCGACGAACTTGTAGACGTACTCCTTGTCCTGGTCGTCGCCGGTGTAGACGACGATCCGGCCGCGCGACTCGGTGACGGTGGCGCCTTCGTGCTTGATGCGCCCGAGCGCGGTGCGCTTGACCGGGGTCGCGCGCGGGTCGAACGGGTCGATCTCCACGACCCAGCCGAACCGGTTCAGCTCGTTCGGGTTGGCGGCGACGTCGAACCGCGGGTCGGCCTTGTGCCAGTTGTAGCCGAAGCCGACCTTGTCCACGCCGTACCGGGCCTGGGCCGGGCCGGGCTTCCACGACGGGTCGTCGGTGGCGAAGTAGCTGTTCCAGTTCTCCTCGCACGCCAGGTACGTGCCCCACGGCGTGGCGCCGTTGCTGCAGTTGTTCAGCGTGCCGCGAGCCGGGCCCTTCGCCGCCAGCGCCGGGTGCGCATCGCCCACCGGGCCCGAGAAACGCACCGGCGTCGCGCCGGTCACGCGGCGGTTCAGGCGCGAGTCGACCGCCTTCCACCGGCCGCGCTCCTCGGCGACCTCCACCACGGTGACCCCGTGGCCGGCCAGGGCCTTGTCGACCTTCTCCTTGGTCATCACCGCCGGCCCGTCGGAAAACAGCAGCGCCTGGTCGACGTACTCGTGGTTGAGCACCAGCACGCCGTGCCGGTCGCACTCGCGGCCCCGCCCGGTCGGGAAGAAGTGCATGCCGTCGTGGTTCATGCCGACCTGCTGCGCCTGGTCCGCCGCGGAGTTGGAGGCGTCCTTGCGCCACGCGGGCCCGCGCGAGTTCAGCGGCGTGCCCCACGGGATCAGGACGTCCGCGGTGTATCCGGGCGGCACGACCAGTGAGTCCGCGCTGGACACCGCGACGGGCGCGAAGCCGAGCAGCCCGCGGGGCTTGCCGCTCGGGCGCCCACGGTCGGTGCCGTCGGCCCCGGAAGCCGCGGCGGCACCGGCTGTTCCCAGCACACCGGCTCCGGCGAGGAAGCCCGCCGCAGCGACGGTCGACCCGCGCAGCACCGTGCGCCGGGACGCGACAACCTCGGCCAGCGTGCGGTTCGCGGACGGGTTCGACGCGACGTCGTCCGGGTCGGCGACGGGCGATTGACCAACGGGCATGGCGGCCTCATTTCGAAGGGCATCTATGTTGTTCCCCGGACCGTAGGGCCGACGGTTGGCCGTCCGGGGGCGGCCAAGTGAACGCCGGGCGTACCGCGGCAAACGGAACGAACGCCCAACAGATCCGCCGGCCGCGGGTGTCGCGGGCCCGCGCTTTCGCCGGTCGTGGCGAACCGAAACGATCGACTGTCGTCGATTGACGATGAAAGGGACTTCGCAGCCACCACAGTTCCTCGACGCCCAAACCGCCGCCACATACGCCTCGTGGTTCAAGGCCTTCGCCGACCCGACCCGGGTCCGCCTGGTCTGTCGGCATGCTCCTGCGACACAACGCCCGCCGGTCTCCGAACCGACACATCAGGTCCCTGGCGACCGAGCCGCCGACCTGGAACGCGCCGGTGGACTGCTGCGTGCGGCACCGCCCGGACGCGGCAATGAGGGCAGCACCGAGCAAGCGGCGACAGTACGAGTTCCTCGTAGGTACCGGGCTCCTCAACGCACATGCTTGCGACAGCCGGCCGCCCCGAGAAGCAGCGATGCGAACAACAGGCGTCCGGCCAATGGCGTGCCGACCAGGGCCGCATGCTGTCTGTGTTACGGCGGATCCGCGCCGCGCGACCGGGGGCATGCTCCGTTCAGTGGAGTCGCTTCCGGATGTCGTGATGACGGAACCGGCAGGCGAGGCCGGCGCTGCGCATCAGGCCCGCCGTCTCGCACCAGTCTGGGAACGATCCCAGGTGCCATGGCAGGGATCCGTGTGGTGTCGATCGGGTACAGGGCAGCATCGCGAGGCATCGGATGCCTACGGCGCCCGGGCCGACCCGGACGTGCAGCCCGAACGCCGGCGCGAAGACGGGGAGGTGGGCGAGGAAGCGCCCGGGGGTGGGGCCGCCCCAGCGGTCGCCGAAGGCTGCCAGGGGTGCGGCGGCCGGCGCCGGCACGACTCCGTGCACCCGGCCGACGGCCTACCAAACGGATTATCGAATCGCCGCCGGGGCGCGGCGTCATACCTCGTTCGTGGCCTCCGGGTTACGCAGGGATCGCAGTCCTCCGGGCATCTCGGGCGGGAGGAAGGAGTATCGACCACGGATCTGATTGGTTCGCGCCGCCAACGGGCCCGGAAATCCGGGTCCATGGGACGCCTGCGGCGTCTGCCGTCATTCGACCGGTTGCCGACAGGCGCGAGCCGGACGGCAAGTCCCTTGGGGAGGTCGGGGATCGGGGCGTTGCGGTGATGACGTACGAGGCCCCGCCGACTACCGATCCGATCCGGGCCGTCGAGGCAGCCGCCGCTGCGGAGCCCGGGTCCTCGCGGATCGGTTCCGGGTCGGTGCCCCGTCGGAGGTGCTGCCACTCTCCACTACTCGGTGGTACCGTATAGTGGTACTCGGTGGCACGTAGTACCGATGGGGTCGAGGGGGAATCGCGATGGACGACCTGACGGAGATGCTGAAGGGCACGCTCGAAGGCTGCGTGCTCGAAATCATCGGCAGCGAGGAAACCTACGGGTACGCCATCACCCGTCGGTTGAACGAACTCGGCTTCGCCGACGTCGTCGAGGGGACGGTGTACACCATCCTGCTGCGGCTGGAGAGGAACGGACTCGTCCAGGTGACGAAACGACCCTCCGGGGTCGGTCCGCCGCGCAAGTTCTACGCGCTCAACGACGCCGGCCGCGAGGAACTCGCGAAATTCTGGGCGAAATGGCAGTACGTCTCATCACGCATCGACAGGCTCAAAGGAGGCGGGAGATGAACTTCCGGGAGACCGTCACAGGCAGCGATCTCACCAGGGAATGGACGGCGTTCGAAGCCCGGGCCCAGGCCCTGCCGGACGGCCACCGAGCGGCATGGGAACAGATCAAGGTCCACCTCTTCCCCCATGCGGACTTCACCGGCCGCAACCTGACGCCGATCCTCGACGCCGCCCTGGGGCTGCTCGAGGAAACAGCGGCGGACGGGCAGAGCGTCCACGAGGTGTTCGGCGACGACATCCGGGGCTTTTGCACGGCGCTGGCCGGTGGAGAAGGGGCTCGGACCCATCGCGACCGGTGGCGCGAGCAGTTGAACCGCAACGTCGCAAGGAAACTGAGCCGGCTGGGAGGCTGACGTGGGCATCCAGGACATCATCGAGGGCAAGAAGCAGTGGCGGGCACACATGGCTCGGGTCAAGGCACTCCCGCCGGACTACCGGATCGTCTACAAGGAGATGCAGGGGTACCTGTTCAAGGTCGGACCGGTCGACCTGCCCGACGGGCCGCTGCTCCCCGGGATCGTCGACTTCTTCGATGAGGGCGTCGCCGCGGGCAGGAACGTCCTGGAACTCACGGGCGATGACGTCGCCGCGTTCTGCGACGACCTGATCAAGGACTCGCCCACCAACGCGGACGTCTACCAGGAATCCATCGGCGGGGAACCCGGCACGGCCGAGAAGTAGCACCCGCCGCCCCACGCCGGCGGGCGTGGCTCGCTCGCGCGGTTCGCTGGGGGTGCCGCTTCGCCGAAGCTCTCGGCGGGCGGGTTCTCGTCGCGCAGTGCGGTGACGTCGACGTCCAGCTTCGTCTCGTACGCCTCGGGCGGGATGCCGACGCCTCGGGGCGGATGCCGGGTTCGTGGGTGGAGTACTCGCCGAACCGCTTGATGTGCCGGGTCGGCTACGGCGGGATGTGAGCCTCCTGCTCGATGGGGTCGTTGGCGAGGACGCCCTGGTTGCCGAAGCCGACCTGCCGGGAGAACCGGTTGAACGACTCGACCTTGTTCGTCGCCGCGGTCACCCGTCGGCCAAACGGCGCGTTCGAGCGGTAGCGCAGCGGCTGCACCGTGAGGATCACGCGGCCGAGCTCGCGGAACGCGGTGTTGGTGGAGTTCTTGGGCGACCCGGAGGCGCAGCCGCTTGAGCAGCGTCGAGGAAGTGATGGCGCCCTCGCGTACGGACCGGACCTCAAGGTCAAGTACTGGCGGCTTTGGGCTTACCTCGGCGCTACCTCCGTTCCGTGCGGCCGACCAGGTCGGCCAGGTCGACCTGGTCGGCCGTGCGGAACGCGGGCTCGTCTTCCGATGGCTGTCGCATTGCCATCACGCGCACACCGCCGAACGCGCCGGCCCGGTCGTGTAGCTCACCGGCCTCTCCGCCCGGCGAGGCCTCATCACCGCCGGCGGCGAGAAGGGCAAGAAGCCCGAGAAGCTGCGTAAGCGGTGCGGACACGGCGCGAACAGCCTGCTGTTCCGGGCTACTTCGAGGATCGGGATGTGGGAGGGCAGTGCCACCGAGGGCGTCGGGCCGTAGGCGCCGAGCCCGCCCCTCTGGACCGGCGCGTACGCGGCCGGTTGGATGCGGTCATGGAAGTCATCCTCACGGCCGCCGTCGCCGTCGTCGGGACCCTGTTGGGTGCCGCAGCCACTCACCTCTTCGCGCTACGGGAGCGCAGACGCAGTACGCAGGTCGAGCAAACCGATCGGCTGCGCGCCGAGCGCCTCGCGGTGTGCGCCGAACTCGCCGAGTTGCTCACGCACTTCCGCGGGGTCCAGCGCGCGCGACGCGTGCTCGAGGTCGGGCCCGGCAACGCCGCCGAACTCGCCGACCTCAAGGCCGAGGCCGACCGGACCCGTACCAGCAGCCGCGGCGCCATCTTCCGACTACGCCTGCTCGGCGCCGACCCCGGCCTCGTCGCGCTGGCCACCGACGCCCGCGAAAAGGCGATCGACACGCACAAACCCGACGTCGACGGCCATCGGCGCACCGAGGAAGCCCGAGCCGCGGTCGATGCCTTCGTCGAGGAGGCGGCACGCCACCTCGCCCCGTAGACGCGGAACTCGCCTGCACGCTCTCGCACCCTCGCGTGGTGACACGCCCGGTTGGTCGCGTCGGACAAGGGGTGGCCATCCGGCGTGATGCCAACCGAGGTGGCATCACGTCGGTGCGGACCCGTCGAACCACGACATGGCCGCGGTCGTGATCCGAGCGGTCGCGCCGCACGGATCGCACGGATCGCGCGGCGCCGGTCGTCCCACGAACGCGACCACCGCGAGGATGCCGTAGAGGGGAAGGCCGGCCGCGACGACCGGCGCCGAATGGTTCGCGGTGGCAATGGCGGGCCACTACTTCGACCTTCTCGGGGTACGACCGGCCAGGCCGTCCCGGCGCAGGCCGACCTCGATCCCGACGCGCTCCCGACTCTGTGGACGACGGCGTTCGCGACGCTCGCCCACCCTGGAACGACGCGGGAGTACGCTCGCGTGCGACGCGACAGCACGATGGAAACGGTGCGCCGGCCGGCGAATGTTCGGCCGCGCGCCCGGGGGACCGCGGACGATTTCATACCCAAGGTTCCGGATCCTCGGGAGGCCCTTCGCGGCGATCGGGAGTGATCACCGTGCCCTGGGGCGTAGGGTCCCGGTACATGGACGTAAATGGAGGCTCCGGGGTCGGGGAGATGCACGAGGTCGGTCCGCTGATATACCGACAGGGGTTCGTGTCCGTGTGGACGGAGGACCACAGGTGCAGAGACGATGCGCTCATGCACGACCGTGTGATCGTCTCCGTGCACACCGGCGCTCCGAAACAGCGGGGCGACCAATTGTTCCGGGCATGGGTGGAGGCCAGGGAACTTCCCTCGGTCCTGGACCACTGGGCCGGCGTGCTGCGCTGAAGAGGCGATCCCTTTCGGGCTTATCTTGGCCGTCTCCGTCTCCGTCTCCGTCCCCGTCTCGGGTACGGTCGTTGACCGACCGGCGGCGTTCGGCGGAAGCCTGCGCCTGTGGCTTCGAGTTCGGTCGCTTTCGCCCCCATGGCCGATGTCTTTGCCGCGCTCTAGGATCTCGACACCATTCGCACGCTGTCCGCTTTCGTCCGGGTCCGCGCCGACGAGGGCGTCGAACGGCTTCTGCGAGGCTTTCCGGTCGAGCGGCACGACGTCCCGGACAATGTCGATGTCCATGCCGGACCGAAGACCCATCGGGCGCGGGCCCGACGGGTGTACTCGGTCCCCGGTCGGGTCGACTCCGACGTCCTGTCGGAGCGGGGCACCGGGACGGCTACTACCGGGCTCTCACGGTGAAAACGATCCCTCCGCGGTCGTCGCGATGCCGACCGCTGGTTGGATGTGCCGCGTGCCGTCGACGGTCCAATCGCACAAGGTGATCATGATGGGTCTGCGGTGGGCTCGACGGCTCGTGGGGCGAGAGAATCGGCCACCCCGGCGGACGCCGCCGGTCGACGAAGGAGGACGGGCGCCGCGGCCAGGCCGGCCAAGAGGGTACCCGCGCCCGCGAGTTGCAGGGCTCCGGCGCCGCCGAGTCGGCCGGCCGCCGGGCCACCCAGGGCGGTACCGGTCAGATTGGCGCCGTTGAGGGCGGCGCTCGAGGAGGCGAAGGCGCGGCCGCGGACCTCCGCCGGTACGCGGGCGTGGATGAGGTTACGGATCGCCAGGCTCTGGAGTGCGTTGGCCACACCGGTGAGAACGAAGGCGACCAGCGCGAACGCGAACACGGGAACGGTCGCGCTGATCAGCAATGCGGCACCCATCAAGAGGCCCGCGCCGACGAGGACCCGCGGCTGCCACGCGAGTGGGACCCGGGAGGCGATCAGCGCGGCGGCGAGCAATGTGCCGACCGTATGGGCCGTGACCAGGACGCCGTAGCCGGTGTCCGAGGCGTGTAGATCGTCGCGGATGAAGAAGACCCGGGCGACGTTGAGCATCGCGGTGAAGACGATCGCCGAGGCCAGGGCCAGGATCGCAGTCCGCAGGAGGCGGTCGTGACCGAGTACGCCCACGCCCGCGCGTACTTGAACGAGCCAGGTTGGCCTGTCACCGGCGCCGGATATCGGCTCGCGACGCACCCGCAGGCCGAGGAACACGACGGCCATCATGGCGAACGACCCCGCGTTGCACAGCAATGCGACCCGATCGTCGAACGCCGCGACCAGAACACCCGCCAGGGCCGGACCCGCCACACCGCCCACGGAACGAAACATTTCCAGCCGCGCGTATCCGCGTGCGGTGCCCTCCTCACCCACGATCTCGGGAACCAGGAGTTGCAAAGCGGGGGAGACGACCGCGAGCCCGACACCCAGCAGCGCCAACAATGCGATGGTGACGACGGTGTTGGTCACCACCGCCAAGCCGACTGCGACGACAGCCTGAAGAGCGGTCGCCACGACGATCAACCGGCTGCTCTCCACCCGGTCGATCAAGGGGGCGGCCAACGGTCCGACCACGACGATCGGCAACACGCTCGCGATGACCAGCGCCGAGATCACCGCTCCGGATTGCCCTTGGTCATGTAATCGGAGAGTGAGGGCGACCATGGCCATCTGGTCCCCCATCGAGGACAGGCCCTACGTGGCGGCGATCACGGACACGACGAGATGGGGATTCCGGCGCATCCGCAGATGCTGCCACTTTCGGGCAGCGATGCGGACGCCCCGAGCACAACAAGTGATCGCATCGAAAAGCGCCTTCGGCGGCACGACAGAGCCCGCCCTGTCATGAGGAACCGGGGCGGGAACGCCGCCGAGGGCTACGGCAACCTCCGCATGCGGATGGTCTTCCGGAGTTCGCCGAACGACTCCGGTGCATCCATGGTCGAGGCGGGAACGGGACGGACCCGCCAGAGAGGCACACCGTCGTCGCAAGCGGCGACGCCGTGTTGCCTCGACTTCGGCAACCGCACGCGACGGCCCTCGGAACCGGATCGCTATGAGGGCCCGTGCGTGGCGGGCCCAGCCGCCCTGGTCGGCGATGGCCCGGTGATGCGTCCGGGGGAGGCCGAGGCAGCCGCCCGCCCGCCTTCGCGGGTCGGTCTCGGGGATCGTGCGATGGTGGTTCTCCCGGGACTTCGCCGGAAACCGCCTGGGCAGGGTGTTGACGGCGCGGTGGTGGCGCGCAGGAGCTGGGTGAGGTTGCGGGCGGTGGCGAGGGCGGCCCGGTGGGCAGGGGTGGGCCCATTGCCGCATCGTGGCCGAAGGGGTTCTCGGGTATGAAGTGGGTCAGGCGGCCCGGTGCGGGTGTTCGTACCAGGTCTCGATGGATCGTTTGTAGCCGTCCGGCATGAACAGGTCGGCGATCTCGGTCCGGCCGAAGAGCCCGATCTCCTTGTGTTCGTGGCTGAGGATCGGTGCGGTGGTGGTGTCGAGGGGGTGGACGCCGTAGGTGACGATCAGGACGTGTCGCCCGGGGACGGGTTGGTAGACCCACGTGTCGAGCAGGGGCCCGGCCGTTGTGTCCCAGGTGGTTTCCTCGGTGATCTCGCGGATCACGCATTGGGCGGGTTCCTCGCCGAGTTCCAGGCGTCCGCCCGGGAGTTCCCATTCCCGGCGTTCGTTGCGCAGGAGCAGGACGCGCCGCTGGTGGTCGAGGACGACGCCCTTGCAGGAGACGGGCCATGCGTGGGGTGCGGCGGTGTCCATGGGTCCTTCACGGCTGTCGTGTGGGCATGGGGCTTTCGGCACGTTAGCACCGGACAGGCCCGAGGATGCAGATCTTCGGCGATCACGCGGGGTTGACGGCCTGTAACTGTACGGCTGGTTGCGTATGGGTCCAGGGTGTCGTCTCGGACGGGTACGACACGCTTGCCGAAGGAGACGCGATGCCGCTACCAACGCTGCCCGACATGCTGGACGTTCGCGATCCGTGGACGTCCGTGGAGGTGGACCGGTCGCCGCGCGATGGCGGGATAGTGCCGAGGGAGAACGCGGATTCCCGCGAGGCGCCGGTGGGCCTTGCCGGTGAGCCGATGGCGACGCGGGCGGACCCGGACGGCGATCGTGACGGCGTGAGCGTGATCCGTGACTTCGGCGCCGGCGCCCGGCCGGTGGGAGACGCGAGGTCGTCAGGGATAGGGCAACTTCCGCATCGCGCCGGACGCTCGCAACTGCCGTATCCGCCCTGCCTGATGCTTCTCCTTTCTGCGACGCCCGCGACCTCGGGCGGGCGATGTCGGCTTGTAAACGAGCGGGCTGTTTCGGCGGAGTCGGCCGAGCGGTCGCCCGGCGCCGCGCATGCGTTGCATGCGGCGCCGGTGGCGCCGGTGGCACCGGTGGCGTTTTCCGGACGCGGCGATGGGAATCTAGGAGCGGTCTGGGTGCGGGTCGAGCCCGGGCACCAGGCGACCCGGCTGCGCCGGGACGAGCCGGCCCCGTTGTCACCCGCCGCCCGACATCACCTTCACCTGCCGCGGGAGATCACCGAGGCGAACACGCCAGCGGTGGAAACCGGTTCGGGGCATGGTTGCGCGATCGACGACCATCGGTGGTCGCATGCCCGCGGTGCGTTCGCCGGGGGTTGCACGATGCCTCGCGTACTCGGCGACGCGCGGCCCCGTTTCGCGCCTGCGGCCGGCTCCATCGTGGGCGTCGTGGCCGGCGGAGACCTCGAGGCGGTGGCCGGGTGACGCGGCTGCGCCGGGCGCGGCGCAACCGGGCGGCGGAGGCGATGGCCGTGGGCGATGCCAGCGGCCGGGAGCTTTTCGGCGGCAAGCTCAAGCCCACCTGGGACCTACACCTGCGTCGCGGCGCGCACGTGGAGCTCTCCTTCCTCGGGACGCTGCGACGGCTGCCGAGTCTGATCGCGCGGTCGGTGCGCCTGGGGTGGGCCGCGGATCGGGTCGCGCTGCTGGTGGTGGCGTTCGCCCAGATCGGCCAAGGAGTCACGTCCGCGCTGGGCCTGGTGGGCACCAATCGCATCCTCGTCGAGCTGTTCAGTGCCGGACCGACCCCGGACCGGGTGCGCTCGGCCGCGCCCGCGCTCGTGTTCGTCGCGGCGATGGGCGTGTTGGCGGCGCTCCTGCGGGCCGCGTCCACCGCGGCGACGGGTCGGCTGGAGCCGAAGGTGGAGCGGTTCGCGGAGGTCGAACTGCTGCGGCGGGTGATGCGCGTGGAGATGGCGACGTTGGAGGACGCGGACTTCAAGCGCTTGTTGACGACCGCGAAGTACGGCACGAACGCGAGCCGGTTGATGATCACGTACAGCGTGCAGGTCGTCAACGCGCTCGTGTCGCTGGCGGCCGTCGGCACGGTCCTGGCGGTGCTGCATCCGCTGTTGTTGCCGATGATGCTGTTGATCATCCTGCCGCCGGGGTGGGGCACGGTGCGCTCGGCTCGGCGCCGCTACGAGTCGGTACTGGCCTGGACCGATCACGGTCGTCAGCAGTGGGAGGTCGGCTGGGCGTTGAGCGCGCAGAGCACCGCGCAGGAGGTGCGCGTGCACGGCGCCGGGCCGTACCTGTTGCACCACTACGAGCGCATGGCGGCTGCCGCCGAGGCGGAGAAGGAACGCCTGGCCAGGGCCGAGGCCGGCACCGATCTGGCCGCGTCCGCGCTGTCCGGGGTCGCGTCGGGACTGACCTACCTCACGCTGGCGTGGTTGCTGCTGAGCGGGCGCGCCGACCTGGCCACCTCCGGTACGGCCGTGTTGGCGATCCGAACCGGTACCTCCAGCCTGGGCGTTCTCGTCTCCGGGATCCAGCAACTCTACGAGCAGGCGCTGTTCGCCAACGACCTCCAGGAGGCGTGCGCCCTGGCCGATCGGCACGCCATTCCCGTCGGGGGCACGGCGATCGGACCGCCGGAGCTGGTGCGGGTCAAGGACGTGTCCTTCACCTATCCCGGCCGGGACGCCAAGGCCCTCGACGGGGTCGACATCACCCTCGCCAAGGGCACGATCGTGGCGTTCGCGGGGGAGAACGGCTCGGGCAAGACCACGTTGGCGAAACTGATCGCGGGTCTGTACGTCCCCGACAGCGGCAGCATCACCTGGGACGGGGTCGACGTCGCCGACGCGGATCGCACCAGCGTGTTCGACCAGGTCGCCCTGGTCCCACAGGACTTCGTACGCTGGGACCTCACCGCCCGTGCCAACGTCGTCCTCGGCCGCCCCGACATCGACACCGCCCCCGACGAGGACGCGCTGCAGGCCGCCTGCGACTACGCCGGTGCCCGGCCGGTCGTCGACGAGCTTCCTCGCGGCCTCGACACCCTCCTGGACCGCAACTACGAGGGCGGCGTCGAACTGAGCGGCGGTCAATGGCAGGCCATCGCGTTGGCCCGAGAACGCTACCGGCGCGCGCCGGTGGTCATCGCCGACGAGCCCACCTCGGCGCTGGACGCCCGCAAGGAGATCGAGACGTTCACGCGCATTCGCGAACTCGTCGCCGACGGCACGACCGTCGTGCTGATCACCCACCGCCTCGCCTCGGTCCAACACGCCGACCACATCTACGTCCTCGACAAGGGACGCATCGCCGAACACGGCACCCACAGCGAACTCATGGCCGCCGGCGCGATCTACGCCGACATGTTCACCCTCCAATCCGACCAGTACGGCACGCACCCGTCCGGAACCACCGACCCGAGCCCGATCCCGGCGACACGGGCGCCTGCCGATGACTGACATCACGACCGACGCAACGTGCTCCCGCGAGCCTTCGGAGTCCTGACCGCGCGCCGTGCCGAGCGCAGGGAGGACGCTGCTCAGATGCCGGCGGACGCCCACGCACTGCGGTGGTCGTTGGTCCGATGCCGTGGCTGGAGCTCTCCGGAGGCCGGCCTTCGGAGTGTGCGCCCACTGCTCCGCGGAGAGCCGCCCAACCGGAGCCACGGGCACTTGGACGCCGACGACCGGGCCAGTGTGGTTACCGACGCCGCCCGAACGAGTTCTCCCGGTCGTGAGGTGATCGAAGCGAGGCTTCGTATTCTTGCTCCCGTGTCCGCAGCGCGGCCAGGCAGGTCCCTTTCCGCACGCGTCGGCGGTGATTCCATCTTGCAGGGCCTACCTGGCTGGATCCGAGACGACGCATACATCCGAAATACGGTGTGGCAGGACAAACCATGCCGCAACTCCTTGTCCAGGAGCGATCGTTGATCTACGCACCGGATTCAGGCAGATTTCTTGCCGCAATAGCCCGCTTCAGATCACGGATCGGCAAAGCCCTCGAGAACCTGCAGGTCAGCAAGGAAGTCCCCACGCGAGTGGGGGTGAGCCGAGCGGCGCCGCCGGGTCCGGGCGCGTCAACACGAAGTCCCCACGCGAGTGGGGGTGAGCCGCCCTGCACCGGCTGCGTGGCCCTGGGCACGGAGAAGTCCCCACCGCGAGTGGAGGTGAGCCGGTCGTAGACCCAAAGGTCCGTGCTGAACCGGCGAAGTCCCCACGCAAGTGGGGGTGAACCGGGTCGACTTACGCAGGCCTTCGTCGAGGTGCTCAAGTCCCCTCGCGAGTGGAGGTGAGCAGTGATGTGGACGGCCGGCGCCGAAGACGGCGCCCGCGACCTCCTGCGGTAGGTTTTGGCGCATCAGGCAGGCCGCAGCATCACCGACCGGTTCAGCCTGATCGCTGCGGGCCGTCCGCTCCGGTCTCACGACCTTGCCGAGAGCAGCTCCGCACACCGCCCCGTACGGCAGAACCCCGTTGCCCGCTGTCGGGCCCCGTGAGAGCATCAAGGTTCAACGGTCCGTCTCCTTTCATTTGCGCTTCGCAACGCAAATGAAAGATTGCGGGCCGTTGCCATGTCCACGGTTTTGAGTAATCCGTCAAGATCCGCGAATGGCAGGTACCGTTGGATGTACACAACAGAGCTGACAGAAGCCTCTATCGAGGATACGAGCAACATCTTGGTTGCGTCTTCGATGTTGCAAGATAATGACTTGATCAGGGATTTCTTTGGGTCTGTAATCACGCCAGAGGAGCTTGCCTCTGGTTCGCTTAGCCTCGCGCAGAAGACCGTCTACCTGTGCGGCGATATATCCCGGATCAGTGGCCGTGAACTGCATGCGGCTGACCGGGTATTCGTTATCCGGGAGCTGTCACACGGTTACCACGAGGGCGTCGACGCACCTTGGACCCTCGTCGATCTCGGCCGAGTTCCCATCCGCGTACACGGCGTCGGCGTGTACTATCGCCGCTTTTTCAAGCTCGGCGACGATTACTTCGGACGGATCCGTGCGGAGCACGTGTTCCAGTCCCTGACGGAGTCCACCAAGCCTGGAACGGCCCATCGCAGCGGGATCTATCTGACGCCCGTTACGCAAAACGGTGACGGACTGCATTTCCGCCTGCTTAGGTGCTCGACGAATCTCTCGGGGCCGACCGAGGGCTTTCGCCCGACCGACACGCGCATCGTCGAGGCTCTGAACCGTGAGGCCGCCGTCGTCTTCCGGAACCAGGCACCGTTGAATCACGTCCTCGCGCAGATCTACCACAACACCCTTGCCACGGCGGAGCGCAAGCAGTCCAAGGCTAAGATTTCGGCCCATGCCGACAAGACCAAGGACATGCCTGTCAATGGCATCATGGCCTTCTGTACCTTTTATGACCGGCTCGACAAGCTGCAGCCGCTGGCCGAAGACGCATTCGACTACGGTGTCAGAGGTGCCAGTGGGCTGACCAAACTCCAATTTCGCCTCAAGGGGCCAACCGAAGAACGCGACGGGGTCGTGCTCCCTTCGCAGTTCACCGTGACTCTCTATCCCGGCTCCGTGTTCTTCATGCCGCTGTCCACCAACCGCCTGTATACGCACGAAGTCCGGCCCTCAACGTTGGACGCCGAGTTGCTCCCCACCCGCCTGGGATATGTGGTGCGCTGTTCGAGTGCCGAAGCCGTTCACAAGAACGGCCACACGTTCCTCAAAAAAGTGGCCGGAGATTTGGTGGAGTTGGGGCCACCCACACCGGCCGGCATGGACGAGCTGCGCAGGCTGTACGCCGAGGAGAACAGGACCTCGTCCTTCATTGATTACGGTGACAAATTTCTCTTCAGTATGAACACGGGAGACTACGTTGCCCCCCGAGTCTAGGATCTCGGATGAGATCCTCTCGTGCGCCTTGCCGGCCGAAGACAATCTCTTTGCGGAGCTGTCCGCGTCCGCCCATTTGGAAGACGTAGGAAAAGGTCGGCGAGGCGCCGTGCTTACCAGGATCGACGAGGCGGGTGGGGGTGTTCCTCTCGTACGTACTACCACTCGATACAGCAACCCGGCACAGCGTTTCCGGGCGGTGCACGAACGGTTGGCGCAACAGATTCAAGAACGTGCGGCGCTTTCGGTCGGCTTCAACAACGCTCTCATCGAGAGCTACACGAACGCTTACACAACCATGGGGAGTCATTCCGACCAGGCCCTAGATCTGGCCGACGAGTCGTTTATCGCTGTTTTCTCCTGCTATCAACATCCCGAATCGAGCTCGGCGAGGAAGCTGATCTTCGAGTCGAAGGGGTCCGGTGGCGAGAAGTTCGAGATCCCCCTCGCCCACAACAGTATCGTCGCGTTTTCTGTCGACTCGAATCGGCGATTCAGGCACAAAATCGTATTGGACACGCCCGGCGTCCGGATGGTGGACAATCAATGGTTGGGTGTGACCTTTCGAACGTCAAAGACCTTCGTTCGGTTTCACGACGGACGTGCGTACCTCCCGCAGGGTGCGCGCCTCATGTCAGCCGACGACGCGCAGAGACGGGAGTTTTACCAACTACGGCGCCGTGAGAACAATGAAACGGACTTCGTCTACCCCCTGCTGACGTACACCATCAGTGAGGGCGATCTGATGCTGCCCGTCTGACTTTGGGGATTTTGAAATAACCCTTCAGGTCGCCTATTTCTACAGCCGGCGCACCAGGCATGAGCTGTGTCGCACGCGGCAAAAATCAAGAATGCTGCTTCCCAATGATTGTCTCTCTGCTCTGCTGCACCCTCTCACTGGTGAGGGCCACAACATAGATGAACCCGTTCTGCTTGATGCCGAACCCGCCTCCGCGGAGCGGGCGTTCGCATGGCGCCGGAGCGCTTTGGTGAGCTCCGTCGGCTCGCCGCGGCTGTGGCCGAGCCACAACACCTCCAAGCCGAGCTGCTTCCCGAACCGACGCTCGACCTCTTGGGAGAGATCTCCCGCTTCGATGTGCTGGTGAGCCTTGTCCACGGGACGCCCAGGCGGTCACGAGGCGAGCGGCGGTGCGGTCCCGAAGGTGACGTCGAGGGCTTCGGCCAGGTGTCGGTAGGTGATCGGTACGGCGTGGACGCGCGGGGTCAGCCGCAGGGTGATGTCGAGAATGATGAATCGGCCTGGTTCGGTCTTGAAGCGGCCGGCGCGGTAGCCGAACCGGCGCTGCTCGCGGGCCGGGCGTACGGCGGGGCCGTGTGATGGTGATGGGCGGTGAGCGCGACGAGAGAGTCGGCGATCTCCTGACTCCTCATCGGCGGGCGCACCGCACCCGGACTCCGCGCACTCGCCGCAAGTTGCACCATCACCTGACCATCGGCGAGGCACGCCCCCACGTTGTCGGGATCGGTGGCGACGATGGTGACAGGCCGACCGGCCATACCGCCGCCCACACGCTGGCCCCCGTCGCCGCGTGCTCGTGGAACTGGGCCGCCGTCCGGCCCGTGACCCCGGAGGACTGCCACGACCTCGACGACGACCTGGTGGAAGTCACCGACAGCACACGGCCGTTCGGCGCGGTGCGGGGCCCGGCGCCCCGCATCGGGCCTCTTCGAACGGCTCGCCCGCGACGAAGACCGTGTCGTCCGGCGCTTCAGGTACCCGCGGCGTCGATCCCGGTGACCGTACTCGCGTCGCCGATGTACACCATGCCGCCGCCCGCCGCCCACGGCACCATCCCCAACATCGTGCCGTTCTGTCGTGCGTCGCGGTATTGCCACCGAGTCGTTCCGGTTGCCGCGTCCACGGCCCACAACGTCCCGGCGGAGTCCGGGAGGTAGACGTTGCCGAAGTCGTACCGGATCTCCGCGAAGAGCGCGGACGTTCCCTTGGGCATCGTGCTCTTCCAGCGCAGATCGCCGCTCTTGCCGTCCAGGCAGTACAGGGCCTTGGTGGACCCGGCGAAGACCGTGCTCCCGTCGGTGTCGGACACGCAGTTCGTGAAGGACTCCCCGGCGACCGGGTACGTCCAGGCCTCCTCGCCGGTGTCCAGGTCGAGCGCGTACACCTTGTCGGTGGCGTAGACGAAGCGGCCGGCCGCCCAGCAGGCCGGGCTCTTGACATAGGCGCCGCCGACGGCGCCGTGCAAGGGCTTCGTCCAGCCGCGTGCGCCCTTGTTCCCGGCGTCCACCAACTGAAGCTGCCGCTGCGTGAGTTGCTCGGCGCTCATCAGGACTTTGGTCCCGGTCGGTGGGATGAACAGGGTGCCGGCGTCCGAACCGGTCGCCTCCCAGACGGTCTGCCGTGAGCCGATGTCCAGCGCCCACACGAACTTCGCCAGGAACTGCGCCGGATTGCCGATGTCGTCTCCCGTGACGAGCAGCATTCCGCTGACCACACCCGCAATCCGGGTCGGTGACCACGTGGTCCGCGGGATCCCGGCACGCCACTGCTCCGCCCCGGTGACGGGGTCGGCCGCGATGACCGCGTACCCTCCCCTGATCGTGTCGCCGCCGACGAAGTAGACGCTCTTGTCGTTGCCGGCGGAGCCGTCGGTGCCGCCCTGGTAGCGGGTGATAATCGGTAGGTTCCACCGCGGATTGCCTGCGGGGTCGAACGCGTGCCGACCGCCGAATCCGGCGGTGATCGCCATGCCGCCGTACGAGGACAACGAGACCACCGTGTCGGGAGTGGTCGACGTCCACTTCGGGACGGCGGCGGGGCCGTCGAGGGACCCCTTCTTACCGGTCGGGGCGGGCAGCGGACCATGTGGGGTGGGCGGGGCGACGGGCGCGGCACTCTGCCCGGTCGGTACGCCGGTCGTCTTCGCGGTGGGGCTGGGACTCTGTCCACCCTTCGCTGTCGAACCACCCTTCCCCGAGCGGGACATCGCAATGGCCGCGCCACCACTCGCGACCGCGACGGCGCCGGCCGCCGCCAACCCGATGATCAGCTTCCGCCGACTCGGCGCGCCGGGCGGCGCGATCGGCGGTGGCGGAAAGTCCGGCTCGGGCGGCAGGTATGGCGGCGTCACCTCGGTCGGTGCCGAATTCAGCGGCGGCACGACACCGACCGGTGGCAGCGCGTGCGGCACACCCGTGCCCTGCATCACCTGGTCCGCCGCCGTGATGTCGCCGGTCAGCTCCGCCGGTAGCCAGCTCCCGCCGCTGTCGACCGGTGCGTCCCCGACGAAGTCGATCAGCCTGCGCGGAGTGGGCCTTGCCTCGGGCGACTTGTCCAGGCACGCCTCGACGGCGTCGCGCAACGAGGCCGGTACCGAGCCGAGTTCGACCCGATCGTTGACGACGCGTCTGAGTACGGCCACGGGATGGTCGTCACCGAACGGCCGTATCCCGGAAGCCGCGAACACCAGGGTCGCACCCAGGGCGAACATGTCGCTCGCCGGCGTCACGGTACGTCCGAGTGCCTGCTCGGGCGACATGTAGCCCGGCGACCCCAGTACCGATCCGGTCGTCGTGAAGGCGGTTCCGTCCACTGCGCGTGCGATGCCGAAGTCGACGACGTGCGGACCGTCCAGGGCCAGCAGGACGTTGCCGGGCTTGAGGTCCCGGTGGATCAGCCCGGCCGCGTGGATGCTCTCCAACGCCTCGGATATCCCGCCCAGCAGCATCCGCAGCGCGCGCTCCGGCAGCGGACCGCGCCGCGCCACCGCTTCGCCCAGTGACAGGCCGACGACGAACCTGGTTGCCATCCACGGCAGTTCGCCGTCGGGATCGGCGTCCACCACCGGGGCGGTGAAGGCCCCGGAGACCGCGCGCGCGGCGGTCACCTCGGCCCGGAACCGCGCCCGGAAGCCGCTGTCACCAGCGAGTTCCGGCCGGACCACTTTGACCGCGACCGTGCGTCCCGCCGCCGAACGGCCCAGGTACACCTTGCCCATGCCGCCCGCGCCGAGCCGGCCGAGCAACCGATACGGGCCGATCCGGGTCGGGTCGGTGGAGTCGAGCAGTTCCAATGAGGTCTCCTGGGGTTCTCGGATCGCTCATGATCCGGTCGCTCGTGGTCCTGCTGCTGCACAGCGTCTGCTTGCTCTTGGCCCTGCGGTACAAGGTGCGCTCGCTCGTGGTCCTGCTGCACAGCGTCTGCTTGCTCGTGGTCCTGCCGTTCAGGGTCCGCTCACCCGTGGTCCTGCCGTTCAGGGTCCGCTCACTCATGGTCCGGCCGCGGGGTCTGCTCGCTCGTGGTCCTGCTGTACAACGTCCGCTCGTTCATTTTCCGGACGCGTCGAACATGCGCAGGTTCCGACCGTCGGCGACCCAGACCTTGCCGCCGCCCTCCGCCCGAACCATCCCGCCCACCGCGTCCTGCCGGGGATTGGCGTACTTCCAGCGCCCGGCGCCGGTCACCGGGTCGACGGCCCACAGGCGTGCCGCACTGTCGGTCACGTAGAGCGTGTCGTCGGCGATCCGAAGCGCGCCGGTACCGACCCCGGACAGGGAACCCGTCTCCGGCGTGGTGTTCCACTTCAGCGCCCCGGTTGCCGCGTCCAGGGCGTACAGGCCGGACATCCCGGTGACGTACACCGTGCCGCCGTCCGAACTCGCCACCGGCGAACCGAACTTCTCGGTCCGCGTGGCCGATTTGTAGACCCAGACCTCCTGCCCGGTTGCCGGGTCCGCCGCGGTGACCTGGTTTCCGGCGTACACGAACCTGCCGCCCGCGAAGCAGGCACTCTCCAGTCCCGAATACGTCTTGGAGAATGTCGCGCCCGGCACCGGATGCCGCCAACCGGCCTTCCCCGTCGCGGCATCGAGCACCGTCACCTGGCCGTCCCCGGTGCCCGGAATGATCGGAGAACTGCCGACCAGGAGTTGCTTGCCGGTCGCGGGCACGGCCAGCAGCATGCCCGCGTCCGCCCCGGCGTTCGCCCAGACGGGTTTGCGCGTACCGGTGTCGATGGCCCAGACGGCGTCCTCCGTGCTCGACATGCCGCCGGTGTTGCCGATGCGCGCGCCGCCGACGTACATCCGGTCGCCCAGCACACCGACGACGGCTCGCCCCGTCCAGGTGAGTGCCGGAGGGGGAGCGACCCACAGCACGTTCCCGGTACCGACGTCGATCGCGACGCAGCCGCTCTTGAGGTCCACCGTGCCGCAGACGTACAGCGTCCCCCCGACGACCAGGCCCGAGGCGATCAGCCCCTGACGCACCGGCGACAGCGAGACCGGTCCCCACCGCCGCGCCCCGTCCATGTCCAGTCCGGAGATCGATTGCGCGCTGAACGCCACGAGCACGCCGTCGCCGAGGACCAGGCCGATGATCGAATCCTCGACGACCGTGTCGAACCGGACGCTCGCGTCCGGCGCGGCGAGCGCCTTCGGCCCGCTCACCGCGCCGCCGGCTTCCTTCGATGGGCTGGGGCGTCGCGGGGATCCGTTGTCGTGGAGGAACACGGCCGCCGCCGTACCGATCCCGGCCGCGGCGACGGCACCGCCGGTGCCGAGGAGGAGATTGCGGCGACTGATCCCGCGATCCCGCCCGGTCGTCGATCCGGGCCCGAGTTCGGTGACCGGCTCGTCCAAGCGGGTCGTGTCGACTCCCGGGCCGACCCGGTCGCCGGACGACACCGGGGGCAGGGCCGACATCGCCGCGCGGGTGGCCGCGATGTCGGCGGTGAGCGCGTCGGGCAGCCAACCGCCCGCGGGCACCTCCAGGCCCAGCCGTTCGATCGCCTCGACCACCTGCGTCGGAGTCGGCCGGTGCGCCGGATCCTTGGCCAGGCAGCTCGCGATCAGGGGACGGAGCACATCCGGCACGGGGTGCAGATCCGGCTCGGTGCCGACCACCCGGTACAGCAGTGCGTGCCCCGGCCCCTCACCGAACGCCGGCCGACCGGTCGCCGCGTAATAGGCCGTCGCGCCCAGCGAGAAGATGTCGCTGACCGCGGTGAGCGGGTTCCCGAGCGCCTGTTCCGGCGACATGTATCCGGGCGACCCGATGATCGCCCCGGTCCGGGTGTACGAAGTCCCCTCCGCAGCCCAGGTGATGCCGAAGTCGATGACGTGCGGACCGTCCAGCGCGAGAAGCACATTGGACGGCTTGAGGTCGCGATGGATCAACGCGGCGGCGTGCACGCTCTTCAACGCCTCGGCGAGCCCGGCGACCAGCATGCACAGCGCGTCGTCGGGCAGCGGCCCATGTGTCGTGATGGCATCGCTCAGCGGTACGCCCGCCACGAACGCCGTTGCCATCCACGGCACTTCGGCATCCGGATCGGCGTCCACGACGGCCGCGGTGAACGCTCCGGACACATTTCGGGCCGCCGCCACTTCCTGGTGAAACCGGGCCCGAAAGCCCGCGTCGCCCGCAAACTCGGGCCGCACCACCTTGACCGCGACCGTGCGGCCGCCCACGGACCTGCCGAGATAGACCCTTCCCATTCCGCCGGCACCGAGCCGGCCGAGCAGAACGTACGGCCCGATCCGTCGCGGATCGGATGCGTCGAGCGCGTCCACGATTCCCCCGTTCATCGCGGTGACTGGGCAGCATACGACACCCGACACGCGAGCCGAGGACGGACAGCGCGGGGCCGGCCGACCGGTCGGCGCCAGGCCAACTGCCGTGGCAGCGCGGCTCCATCGCGGCGCGGGCCCGTGTGAGCCTGGTGCGCCTCCGATGAGGTACGCCGTCCGCCGACGAAGGGATAGTCGTGGCCCAATCCAACCGGACTTCCCACCTGGCGCCCGCCACCGACGCCATGACGCTCCTCGTGGCCGCCGTCATCGTCCACGACCGCGACAACGATCGCGCTCTCCTCCTACGGCGCGGCCCTCAGGCGAAGTTCGCGGCCGGATCGTGGGACCTACCCGTCGGCAAGAGCGAGCCCGGAGAACCCGTCACCGTCACCGCGGTTCGCGAACTCCGGGAGGAGACTGTTGTGATCGTCGACCCCGGAGATCTGAGGGTCGCACACGTCATCCACGGGGCATGGGGTGTGGAGAGCCGGGCGGCTTCATCACCGTCGTCTTCGCCACACACATGTGGACCGGCGAACCCGTCAACGCCGAACCCGCGAAACACGACCGGGTCTGCTGGGTCGATACGAGCGACACCCCCAGGACTTTGTCGCCACCACGGACAGTGCCCTCGACGGATACCTCCGGCACGGCTCCGGCACCACCCTCCACGGTTGGGACGAACGCGGCTGGTGATCTCCGGCTACAGGAATGCCCACCGTGGCGAGTGGGCGTCCGCCTGTCGGCGGGCGTCGTGGGGTCGGCGAGCGCGGCGGTCACGGGATGCGGACCTGGTGCGCCGTCATGAACCTCGGTTCGTGGGCAGGCCTCCCGGTAGTGCGTGTGAGCCGAGTGGACGGGCGAGCTCGATGGCTGAGCAACCACCGTGAAGTTGGTTGCGGCGTAGTCGAACTCGATGTTTCGCGCGCCTGCCAGAAACGCGGCCCGCTGGAAGTCCCCGCGTAGGTGGGGTGATCCGGTCGCTCGCCGCGAGGGGTCGGAGGCGGATTTGAAGTCCCCACGCGAGTGGGCGTCGTCCGGGCGCGCTCGTCGCGACGGTTGACGACGACCCGATCGATGTCCATCGGGGCTGCAGGGGAGGGGACTTCCTGGGCTTGCCCGATCCAGCCGTCCATTTCCAGAAGGTGAAGAATGATCCCGTGGCCGAGATGGTCACTGGTGTGGGCGGTGGGGCACCTCCTCGGTACGGTGTGTAGTCAGCCGATGGGGGAGGGCGTGTGAGGCGTAGTACGGGAGTGGCCGCGATGGCAGCGTTGGCCACCGCACTGGTCGTGAGTGGCTGTAGCGACGAGGAGAAGGACAAGCCCCGGGCGGGTCCGACGTCCGTTCCGCCGTCGAGCCAGGCACCCGCACCGCGTCCCGAGGACACCGCGCGTATCCAGGCCCTGGACGTCTACAAACAGTGGCGCGCTTATCAGTTGGAGATAGATGGGGGGACGCCCATCGACGAGGCCACTGTGACTCGCCTGGCGACGGGTCGGGCGGCCGACCTCCTGCGGCGTGCCGCGGAGCAGACGGCTGCCGAGGGGATCACCACGCATGGTCCGGACGGCCCGCTGAACCCCACCGTTACGGTCTCGTTGAGTGCGAGCACCCCTTCGGTGACGATCGTCGACTGTATGGACGTCAGCCGGCGATACGTCACCAATCGAGACGGCAGCCCCTTCACTGCTCCTCCACAGTCGCCGCGCTACGTCAAGACCTTCACGCTTACGACCACGAACGACGGGTGGAAGATCGCGGATATGCGGTCGGAGAGGGATCGAACATGTTGAAGGCCTTGGGCCTGAGCATCTGCCTTCTTCTCATCGGGACCGTGACTGCCGTCGCCGAGGAAACGCCGAAGCCGAACCCTCCGAGTGATACGGAGGTGGATACGGATGTTCGCGGCGTCTCCATACATGTACAGACTCCGGGCAACGCCGCAAAGCCCGGTGCGGGCTCAAGCGGAGGCGGTTCGACGGTGCCGGCGGGGACTGGTACCGGTACTGGTACCGGTACGGGTCCGGTGGAGGTGGATCCCAGGGATCCGGACGACACGCAGTGTCCGGGGGCTGCGCGCGTTTTGAATGCGGCCCAGTGCATGGGCAGTGTCGATCCCGATCCGGGGGGTGGTGGTGGTGTCGCGGCTCCGCCGCCTACTCCTGCGGAGCTGGGTGCCCGGGCCTCTGCCCTGATCCCTTTGGACGCGCCTGCGGTGCATCTCACTCCGGGGCCGGGGAAGACCGGGTTGGTCGGGCTGCCGACGTGGTTGTGGGTGGATGCGACTCCGGCGGCGTGGGGTCCGGCGACGGCGACCGCGGCGGTTCCCGGGTTGTCGGTGACCGCGACGGCCCGGGTCGACCACATCACCTGGACGATGGGCGACGGCGCCACGGTCACCTGCACCACCCCGGGAACGCCGTACAGTCCGGCGCGGGGTGGGCAACCGAGCCCGGACTGCGGACACACGTACGTTCGGCCCGGCATCCACACCGTCACCGCCACCACCCACTGGACCATCACTTGGACCGGCGGCGGACAGACCGGCACCCTGGCCGCCACCCGCACCACCACCGTCGGCGACATCCGCGCGGGCGAGATGCAGGCACTGACATCCTGACCCGCACTCCAACCACATCCCCGGCCCAGCGCGAGCTATTTGTCCGCCGGTGTCGTGCGCGCCTGTCGACCCGACACACTCATCCATACGACCGATGCCTCGAACAGGATGAACCATTCGATAATGCTGCCCTCTACGAGGAGTCGCTCGCCCGGAGCGAATTCAGGCAGGGATCTTGCCGCAATAGCCCGATTGACATCACGAATCGGCAAAGCCTCCAAGAACCCGCAGGTCAGGAAGTGAAGTCCCCACGCAGGTGGGGGTGAGCCCGGGACGCTGACGGCGGTCAGTGTCCTGCGGTAGAAGTCCCCACGCAGGTGGGGGTGGGCCGGAACTCTGTGACAGTGAGTCGTTCAGGTCGGTGAAGTCCCCACGCACGGCCGGACATGGGCTTCACGGTGCTTCCTCGTCGAGAATCGCCGGGGGCCCGGGGCGCACCTTGGTCGGGTCTCGCAGGTACACGGTCCGTCCGTGCGGCGTCCTCAGGCGCACCCCGCTGCGGCGCGAGCCGCCTCCCAAGTCGGTGTAGCCCAAGGCCAGATACCACTTTTGCGGGACCAGATGGATGCTGTTGTCAGCTTCGTAGGTGGATTTGATCCCCTGTCCCCGCCGTTTGAGAACGAGGATGTTCTGCGGTGCATCGACGGTGAACCAGAAGGGAAACGGTGGAAGTTCCCCCGCGGGCGCGTCGAGGGTCGTGTCCTCGACCAGCCCCAAGTACACCGCCAACCGGCGAGGCTGTCGCGGTGGCGTGGGAGGGGCCGGCAACTGGCCGCGTCGGAGCCCGCCGGCGGGGGCCGAGTCGTCACGTCGGCGCGGTGGTCGGCGGACGGACTGCGGCGGGCCGGAAAGGCATGTGCGAAGCCGCTCGTGGACGACGGCCGCGTTGGCCGGCCGGTGGTCGGGATCCTTGGCGAGGAGATCGACGACCAGATGTTCGAGACCCGGGGGAACGTCCGCGCGTACCAGGGCATCGCTCCCCGACCCGGGCGTCGGCCGCCGGCCGGTGAGGAGTTCGTGGAGGACGCACCCGAGGGAGTACAGGTCGCCGCGATGGTCGCCGACGCGGCCGTTCAATATCTCCGGCGCCATGTAGGCCAGAGTGCCGATGGCCCTGCTCACGGTGTCGGACGCCGAGTCGATGTAGCGGGCGATCCCGAAGTCGAGGACCTTCACCCGCCCGTCGGTGGTGAGGAACAGGTTCGCGGGCTTGAGGTCGCGGTGGACCATGCCTTCCGCGTGCGCGGCGTCCAGAGCGGCGCAGACCTGCTCCGCCCACTCGACGACCAGGTCGACGTCGAGGGAACGCCCGTTGTCCGACAGGACGGTGGCCAGGTCGCGACCATGGAGGCGCTCCATGACCAGGAACAGGGTGCCGTCCGCGTCCTGGCCGAGATCGTGCACGGTGACGATTCCGGGATGGTTGACCCCGCCTGCCGTACGGGCCTCCCGATGAAACATCGCCACCGCCGCCGCGTCGCCCGGATCACGCAGCAACTTGACCGCCACGGTACGCCCGATGACCCGGTCGCGCGCGGTCCACACTTCCCCAAAGCCACCCTTACCCAACAATTCCGACAACCGATATCGCCCGGCGAGAACCCACCCCTGGCGCCCCACGGATCCCCCGTCTTCCGCCACCTGGACTCCCGATGGTCCACCGGGCGGCGGGTAATCGCATCAGGGCTTTCCCTCCTTCGCCGCCAATACCAACCCGCGACGCCCGCCCGCCATCTCTGGATCGGCGGAACGCCATACCGACGACACGGGTTCGACGGGGAGGCGCGAACGACTCTTTGAGCCGCTGCGATGCAGAGGTGGCCTGTCTACTCCGACCGAAGTCCCATGGCGGTTGCCAGGTGCGGCGGTGATCACGGCAACACGACTGCGGCACGCACCAGTTCGCCGCAGGCTCCAGTGTCCAGTCAGGCCGGCCGCGAGCCCTGAGGAGGCTGCCCGGACAGCCGTGCTCGAGGTGTACGGGCGGTACGGGGATCTCCAGATCCGGGTCACCGGTGGGGCCGTGCTGGACATCGCTGAGCTGGATCGCATCACAACCGGCCGGGCGGCCGCGGCAATTCGGAGGCCCGCCTCGGCCACCTCCGACGCTGGGATCACGGTCCGGGGGCCATCGTTCACTCTTCGCGCGACGTGAGTGTCTCGCCGGCCGCGACGTACTCCCATTCGTGGGCCGCGCGTGCTGCCCAGCCGAGCGGGGCGCCGTCGAGGCTGCGGCGCCACACGTCGGCGAACGCCGCCGTACACGGATCCTGTTCGCGACCGGGTGAGGCCCGGGGTGTCCTGGACGAGGTCGACGAGGCTCTGGCAGGCGCGAGCCACGCGGGCAGGGTCCTGGCCCAGCGGGTCGTCGAACTGGTCGTCGAAGACGAAGAAGAACGCCATCGTGTCCGCGCACAGGTCCAGCGCGGCCCACTTGCGTGGGGGAAGCCCAACGCGGCCAACAACGGCATGTCCCAAGAGGCGTACCAGTCCAGGGCGGGGCCCGTCACCGACCAGGTCCAGGCGGCGCGCCCATTCCAGGTTGCGGCGCCTGGCGCCATCGAGGTCCGGGCTGATCCGGGTGGGGGCGGGAAAGTCGAACTCGACGTCCTGGGGCATGCGTTCCTCCGGGGGGATCGGCGGTCGGTCATCGCTGACCGAACCGTGCCCGGCCGGACGGCGATGGGGAAGCCCACGCAAGGTGTCGGCGGAAGCACGCCCGGGCCCGGGGTGTCCAGTCCCTCGTTCGTGCGACGAGGCTTTCGGACAGGCCGCACCCGGCCGGTGCCGCCGCCTTGGACCGCGTACCTGGGCGATCGGGAGCAATGGCCGCGGGGGCGAAGCCGATCGATCCGGCCATTAGACGATCCGTCCGTTTGGTCGAGGTGCGCGCGCCGTAGGTATCCGGTGCAACGTTTGTCGTCATGGGGATGGGGAGGATTCGGCATGGCCGATTGGAAGACGATCACGGGCAGCCTCACGGCGATCTCGGTGGGGTCGCGAACGATCGTGTGGGGCTTGGACTCGGCCGGGAGTGTCTACCGGTTCACGAACGACGACAACAATCCCTGGGTGAAGATCCCGGGCGTCCTCAGTGACATCGGCGCCGCCGCCGACGGCACGGTGTGGGGGGTCAACGCCGGGAACGAGATCTTCCGCTACATCGGCGACCGGGACTCGACGAACCACTGGGTCAAGATCCCCGGCAGCCTGGTGCGCATCTCCGCGGGATCGCGAACGATCGTGTGGGGCCTGGACTCCGCCGGAAGCATCTACCGCTACACCAACGACGACAAGAACCCCTGGGTGAAGATCCCCGGGGTCCTCAGCGACATCGGCGTCGCCGCCGACGGCACCGTGTGGGGGGTCAACAAGGGCAACGAGATCTTCCGCTACATCGGCGACCAGGACGCCTCGGCGAACCACTGGGTCAAGATCACCGGAAGCCTGGTGCGGATCTCCGCCGGATCCCGCAGCAACGTGTGGGGCCTGGACTCCGCCGGGAGTGTCTACCGGTTCACCAACCACGATGCCAACCCCTGGGTCAAGATCCCCGGCACCCTGAGCGACATCGGCGCAGGCATCGACGGGAACGTCTGGGGAGTCGACGCCGGCAACGTGATCTTCCGCTACACCGGCGACCAACTCGGCTGAACCCTGTTCCGCGGATTACGTGCTGAGCCGGACGTGGGGGCCGCAAAGGCACGACTACGTCGCCGCGTCGGCTGCCGTACGGGAAGCGGGTCGGGGTCGCGGTGACCCGATGCCGTGTCGGAGGATCCGGCCCGGGAAGGCGAGCGGCCCGCCCGGTGGGCGGGCCGCGTCCGTCAGGCTTGGGTGTTCGTCGCCCACAAAGGCTTGCCGAAGAGCGTGTATCACGATGTTGCCGTCGGTCTGGACGGCGGGGTAGTTGTGCTGCCCCTGGGTGGCCGAGGGCCACAGCGGTGTGCCGTTCCAGGCGTAGACGACGAGGTTTCCGTCGGTCTGAGGTCGGGCGTAACTGTGGCCGGTGGTGTGTGTCGCCCAGATCGCGGTGGGGCCGAACTTCTCGTACAGGACGAGGTTTCCGTCGTCCTGTGTGATCAGCTCGACGGTGTTCTCGAGATCCGGTATCACCGTGCCCGGCCAGAACCAGCAGTCGCCGGTGAGGATTTCGTCATGATTCGAATTCGACGTGCGTCTGCAGTCGTCCGCGGACGCCCGGGCGGGCGCGATGGGCGAGAATCCGAAGGCAAGACTGGCGGCCAGGGCCAGGGCCAGGACGGCGCCGCGCATGGACTTTCGACGAACCACGAGATTCCCCCGGTGCGATCGACGTCGTGGCCCCACCGATCGTTGCGCAAGGCAACTCCCGGGCCAACAGTGTGAGTACGCTTCGGAAATCCCCTCGGCCCGTCGACATCGATGGGTGGTCTCGTCACGAATGGGCGGCCGGGCGTATCGTCTCCCCAGCGATAGGGCGCGGCCGAACACGCCGCAGGAGTAGGGGGCGGCGCATGTACTGGTTGTTCTGAACATATGGGGCATCGGCTTTCATATCTCCTCCGGCGTTGCCCGGCAAAGCCGACACGAAGGCTCGGAAGGGTGCATCGCAGACGCTTCCCGAGGAGCGCATGCGGTTGGAGGTTCGCGCTACGGTCCGGAATTCGCGATGCATTTCTGCCTTGTTGTTTCTCATGCTGCTGCTCCCGGCAGCTTGGTCCATGGGATGCGGAAACAGGAATTCCGGAAGAGCGAGGCGGCGGGTGTTGCCCGTGCGGCTGCGCTCGACATCGGCGCGTTGCAGCACTACCCGGCCCGGTACGCCAGCCGGCTGAACGAGGGCGACGCATCGAAACCGGCCAAATATCTCGGGGAATCCGAACAGCAGGAAAGACGCCGAGTATCGAATCGAGAAGTACGGCCGTCGTGCGTGGCACGACGCCTCGTTCGCCTGTGAGAGCGACGGCATTTCGTCGGAACATCCGCGTCGTTCGCATCACGGCCACCATCGGGATGACTGCGGTTCCGATTCGAATCGACGAACAGGCCCATCGGTTCGGAGACGGAGAGATGGCTCCTGATCGGCTCGACCGGAACCGACCCCGACGTACGGACGCGGCCCGGCCTGCCCGGTGGGCCTCGCCTGCTGCGTGACAAGGATCGCCGCCGGCGAGTGACGAGTCGGTGGGGCTGGGGAAGGCCCGCCCCACCCGGGCCGGTTGCCTGCGGCGAGAGGACTGTGCGAGCCTCGTACGTCATCTCGGAAAGGGCTGGTCATGACGCTCGGCATGGTTCTCGGCGACTCCTCCTCTCGCGCTTCGACGCGGGAGCGGTAGCCCGACCGCCCTGACATGCGCACCCGTGCTGCGGCACGGGCCGTTTGCCCTGCTCCTCGTCGAAGTGCTCTTTGTGCCCCCGCACGTTCGATTACGAGGAGTACGTGATGTCCACCATCCACTGGACCGAGACGAACACCGCCCGTTCCGCCAACTGGCATTCCGAGAGCGCGACATCGGCTCCCGGCCGGGTGGTCGGCGCGGACGATCGTATGACGGCCGACGCCGCCTACCGACTGGCCTGCGAAGGAACCGCCCTGCTGTGGCGGGGCGACTTCCACAACGCACGTCGACTCCTGCAGGCGATGAGCCGCCGCGTCGACCGGAAACCCTCCCGGCAAGGCGACAGTCCAGCGGAGTCCTTCCGGCTGCATCGCAGGGCCCGCGGCCACCGTGCCCGCGTGCTGGGCAGACTCCTCGTCCTGCTGGACGACGGCCACCGCCTGAACCTGCGCAGAGCCCCCGACGTGCGTCAAGCATGCGCGGAGGCGTACGGTCCGCCGTCCGAGCCGACGGCCGTCTCCCTCACGGAACTGCTGGGCGTGATCGGAGCGCACCAGTGGCGCACGCAGGGAGTGGAGGTATCCGCCCTCGACGCCCGCATCCACCCGCACTACGGAGTGTTCTCACCGGTCAGGGGCGAATACGTCGACCTTGTTGCCCATGCGCCACTTCCCACACCGGCGGACCGTGGCGCGGGTCGCCGTACCGCCTTCGACCTCGGCACGGGCACGGGAGTGCTCGCCGCCGTCCTGGCCCACCGGGGGATCGACCACGTCGTGGCCACCGACATCAGCCCGCGTGCCCTGGCCTGCGCACGCGAGAACATCCGCCGACTGCACTTCACCGGGCGAATCGACGTCGTCGGCCCCGGCCTCTTCCCGGACGGGAGTGCGGACCTCGTGGTGTGTAACCCGCCCTGGATTCCGGCCCGGCCCACCTCCGAAGTGGAGCGGGGTGTCTACGACCCGGACGGCAGCATGCTCCGCACCTTCCTGGACGGACTCACCGCACATCTCGAACCGGGCGGCGAAGGATGGCTCGTCCTGTCGGACCTGGCCGAGCATCTCGGACTCAGGACGCGCGGCGAACTCCTGGCCGACATCAAGGCGGCGGGCCTGCACGTGGTGGACAGGATCGACACCCGGCCCCGGCACCCACGCGCGAGGGACACCGCCGATCCCCTTCACGCCGCCCGCGCCGCGGAAGTCACTTCGCTGTGGCGTCTCGCCGGCGATTGACGTTCGGCGGTGGACGTCCCCGGGGGCGAGCGGATCGGTGATTTCGGCGATCGCCTCCGGGGAGGGTGGAAGTAGTTCCGCCGGTTCTTCGGCTTCTTGTGCCGCGACTTGGTCATCAGCATGAGCATGCTTGCCCTGGCCTCGCCGAGGTGGGTCGGGCTCGAATGCTGCTGCTGCTCGGGTCCGGGCGAGGTCACCCGCTCGGTGCCGGGCGTGCCGCCGATGGTGGTGTGTTCGTCCGGCGGGGCGCGGGCCTGCCCGTACGAGAGCCGCGCGGACCCGGTGGCCGGACAAGTATCACGCGGGCTGGCGACCTTGCCTGGACCGGGGCGGCGGTGGGTGGCGAACGTCGGTCCTGCGTACGGCCCTTGAGTAGCCGGGGTGCAGGACGGGCGGTGCCGGTGTCCCGGTACGCGGGGATCAACACGGAGATCGGCGCGGAGTCCTCGCGGGCCCGGGCCGGGCCGCAGTGCGGCGGCGGGTGCGGGGCGGGCGCTGTTGGTCTTGACCGAGCAGCGGCGGCCGGCGAGGTGCAACTCCTTGCGGTCGGCGCCGAGGATCTTCTCCGCCCGCGCGCAGGTTTGGTGCGTACGGCATGCGCCACAGTGTTCTCTCTTGCGAGTGCACATCCCGCCGCGTGATCAGCCGGTCCGTCTCCGTCTCCGAACGGGGTTGGGTCTCCGAGTCCGGCGCAGTCATCCGCTTTGCCCAAGTCGTGACCGAGACCGGGACGGGGGCCGTGTGGCCGACGGGCCGTCGTACCCGCGCTCACCGCACCAGCCGAGTCGGGACAGGACAGAGGCCCGGCAGGCATTCCAGGTGTCGACCGTGGCCTCGCCCGGAACAGTTCGCGGGTTTCGCCGATCTCGTCGGCAGCGGCGGCCGCCGGCGGCCGGCCCTCGCCGGTCCGCTTGACGGTCTTGCCCACCCGATTCCGTGGTTGCGGATCGTATTCGCGTTGCCGAGCGAGCCTGGAGGAACGCGTCGGCCGCCGCGCGGACGGTGGGCGCTTTCCCGATGGGCGGTCTCGCAACGGCGGGCACCGCTTCCCCCTTGCCACACAGGTGACCGGGGCCGCTTTACGGCGCGGTTTCGTTACGGCGTACGGCAAAACCGCAGACGAGGTCTGCACCTTCTCCGCGCACCGCACCACCGGCGTCGCGGCGCCGATGGAAGGCCCCGCCCGAGGACGGTGCTCAGCCTCCTTCGAGTTCCCGGCGCACGGTGGCGGCGATGCGGGTGAGTGCGGTCTCGAGGTGGCGGCGCTGCGCGGCGCTGAGCGGGTCGAATACGAGCCGCTTCACCTGGGCGACGTGTTCCGGTGCGCTCTCGACGAGTTTTTGCCGGCCGGCGTCGGTCAGGGTGGCGAGGGTGTAGCGGCCGTCGCCGGGGTCGGGGCGCCGGGCGACCCAGTCGCGGGCCTCGAAGCGGTCCATCGCCTTCGACAGGCGGGGCTGGGTGCTGTCGCAGACGCGGGCCAGGTCGCTGAGCCGCATCGTGGCCTCGTCGGCCGTGGACAGTCGGGCCAGGACCCCGTACTCGAAGTTGGAGATGCCCGCGTCTCGCTGCAGTTGGCGGTCGAGGGCCGCAGGGAGGGCGATGACGACCGTGAGGAGCGCCTGCCACAGGTCCTGCTGGTCGTCGTCGAGCCAGGGCGACTGAGTGTCCATGGGCCTCATCATACTTGCCCGGGCAACTCGCATCACTTGCCTGGGCAACCTTTGGTGAGTTAGCTTTCAACTTGCCCAGGCAAGTCAAAATACTTGCCGAGGCAAGTGAAGGAGCTGAGTCCGATGACCTCCACGAGCAGCCTGACCACCACGAGCAGCCTGACCTCCCCGAACGGCCCGACTTCCCCGAACGGCCTGACTTCCGCCTTCCCGTCGCGCACACCGGCCGCGGCGTACGACGACCTCCTTGCCCGGGTTTTGCCACAGGCGCGCGAGCAGCGGGTGTGGAATCCCTCCGACGGGCCCATGCCCAGCCTCTTCGTCGGCCACGGCGCCCCGTTCACTCTCGACGATCCGCAGTGGCTCGGTGACCTCTTCGACTGGGCCCGGTCGATGCCCAAACCCCGGGCCATCGTCGTCGTCTCGGCCCACTGGGAACGGGCACCGGTCGCGATATCCGGAGCCGCGGCCGGTACCCCGCTCCACTACGACTTCAGCGGCTTCCACCCCCGCTACAAGACCCTTCCCTACGCGACTCCGGACGCCACCGACCTGGCTCGGCGGCTCACCGGCCTGCTGGGCCGGACGCCGGTGCACGAGTTCGCCGACCGCGGCCTCGACCACGGCGCCTTCATCCCGCTCATGGCCATGTACCCGGCGGCCGACGTCCCGGTCGTGCAGCTGTCGATGCCCAGCCTCGACCCCGTCGCCCTGCTCGAACTCGGGCTACACCTGCGGCCGTTGCGCGAGGAAGGCATCCTCGTTCTCGGCTCGGGCTTCATGACGCACAGCTTCGCCGTCTTCCACCGCCCGGAACTCGCCGCCGATACCGCGGCCTTCGACGAATGGGCCGTCGACGCCCTTGCCCGGGGCGACGCCGACGCCCTCACCGACTACCGCAACAAGGCCCCCGGCGCCGCGGTTGCCCATCCGACGGCCGACCACTTCGTACCGCTGCTGCTCACCGTCGGCGCCGCCGACGACCCCGGCAGCGCCGTGAGCGCCATCGACCGCATGGTGATGGGCAACTCCACCCGGTCGGTCCAGCTGACCTGAGCGCCTCGACGCGCTCCACCTTCCCGCCGATCGCCTCATCCGTCCGGCGACGACGACAGACACATCGATACATCCTGGAGGAAAGTGCCATGAAGGCAATACGTTTCCACGAGTTCGGCAGCAGCCAAGTCCTGCGCTACGAGGACGTCGACCGTCCGGTTCCCGGCAGCGGGCAGGTGCTGGTGCGCGTGGCGGCCACGTCGTTCAACCCGGTCGACGATCACATCCGCGCCGGTGTCCTGGCCGAGATGATCCCGATCACTCTCCCGTACGTGCCGGGGATCGACCTGGCGGGCACCGTCGCTGAACTCGGCGCGGACGTGACCGGCCTGGAAGTCGGCGACCGGGTCGTGGCGATGCTGCCCCTCGACTCCGCCGGCGCCGCCGCCGAGTACGTGCTCACTCCGGCCGAATCCCTGGCCCCGGCACCCCGGACCATCGAGCTGGTCGACGCCGCGGCGCTCCCGCTGACCGGCCTGGCGGCCTGGCAGACGGCGTTCGAGCTCGCCGAACTCAAGCCCGGCCACACCGTCCTGATCAACGGGGCGGGCGGCGCGGTGGGCAGCCTCGTGGTGCAACTCGCCGTCGACGCCGGAGCGCACGTGACCGCGGTGGACGCACCGCAACACGCCGACCGCCTCCGGGGCTACGGCGCGGACCGGGTCGTCGGCCCCCTCGCCCTCGCCTCGGGCCCGGCCGCCGTGGGCGGTCCGTTCCAGGTCGTGGTCAACCATGTGCGCGTCTCCCCGGAGGAACTCGCGCAGCTGACGAACTACGTCGCCGACGGCGGGGTCGCCGCCAGCACGGCCGGCCCTATCCCCGAGGACCCCGCCCGGGGAGTGCGCAGCGCGAGCCTGTGGGTCCGCAGCGACGGAGCCCAACTCGCCGAGCTGGTCACCAAGTTGGACGCGGGCAAGCTCCGACTCCACGTCACCGCCCACCGCCCGGCGGCCGACTTGGCCGCCGTGCACGAGGACGCCGGCACCGGACGGCTGCCCGGCAAGACGGTCGTACTCGCCCCCTGATCACACCCCGACCGCACCCGATCGGGCCGCCCGCCGTTCGCTCTCGCGCGAGGTGGGCGGCCCGAAGTCGGCGACTCCCCAGGCCCGGGAACAACCAAAGCGGCGTCGACGACAAGGAGTTGCCTCGCCCCAAAGTCGAACATCGGTGTGAGTAAAGTAAATTGGGCTCTCACGCCAGAGAAATGCTTTCACTTCGACCACCCCGACCACATCGCCCCGGTCGGGGTTTCGGCTTTCCCGAAGGGGGTTCTTGCCGTGGTCGACACGTCCGGGGCCGGCGGAGGGCGCTCGGCAGGTGTCCGTGGCCAACAGAATCCGGCGCTGATCCGGGCGATGGTGCCGCCCCCGACCTCGTCATGCGTGGACCGAGGGGGACATCAGATCGACGAGTACGCGGGTGGCGACGGCGGTCTTGCCGGCGCAGGGGCTTCCCGTGACCACGATGACCGAGCCGTTCGGTCGGAGCGGGTCGTGGTCAGACAGACGTATGATGCTTCGTCGCGTGACATCCTGATTGTCGACGAGTCGGAAATGGTCGTGCTTGTCGATCGAGCCGCATATGCGGTTCAGGAGCGTGTGGGTGGGCTGGTGCCGCCGCTACATAAACCGCGTCAGCAGGGCCTCGGATATCGGAAGTGTCGCGCAGGGGAGCCGGGCGGGGCGGATCTGCTGCGGCCAGGTCGCTGCTGCCCAGCAGCGAAAAATCGGCGCTGGGGCCGTCGGCGACGAGGCGGCGAAGCCTGTCGACGAGGTCGTCGGGCTGTCGTGGGCCATCCGGGAAAGGGAAGGCGAGGGCTGGCCATTGGCGTCGGGCCGGCTCATCGCGATGAAGGGAAACAAGGCGGAAGACAGAGGCGTGACTGATCAGGCAAGGCATTGCCTGATTACCTCGATATTTGATCACGAAACAGTAACGCTGCTGCTAGTGTGCAGGTCAGGAACGGGAGTCCCCACGCAGGTGGGGGTGAACCGGACAACGTGGTACACCTGATCACCCAAAAATGGGAGTCCCCACGCAGGCGGGGGTGAGTCGTAGGGCCTTCGCGCGGTCGCTGGTGGCGATGCGAAGTCCCCACGCAGGGGTGGGTCGGATCCGAAGTTCATTCGAGGTCGGCGCGGATGTGCCCACGCGAGTAGGTGCGCCGTTTTACACGTGGCCGTCATCGGTTGGGCTCTCGAGGCACCACCTCTCGTAACAGCGCCGCATGGTGGCTTTCGAAGGCAAGGCCGATCGTTCCGGCCGCCGATCTGCCCGTGGTCTTTACCCACCTCGCGCCCGCGATTGTCCGGCGCGCGAATCGGTCCCCTCCGCTGCGACTCGCGCCCGTCTGGGATGCCCTCGCCCGTCCCTCGCCTCGGCGTTGCCTGCGCGTTGCCCGGCGGCCTTTCCCTTTTCTGACCTGGGTTGATGCCGGGTCGGGCCAGACAACGGGCAAGGGGGCGCGGCGAACCTTCTCGGCATCGGCTACGGGAGGAGCAGCGGTGATCGAGACGCGGAGCCAGGTGGGAAGTCGGGCCCAGGACCAGGCCAAGGATCGAGCGCAGGGCCGGGTGCGGTACCGGGTGTGGCCTCAGGCGCAGGGGCGTGCCGAGGGCCCGGTGCGGAGCGGGATCCGGGGTGTGTCGGCGGAGTCCGGTGGCAGGTTGCGCACCGGGGTGATTGGGCGGCTGAACGACGAGTGGGACGAGATCGCGGACGGGCTTCGGGGTGGGGACGCGTTGGCGTCGTGGTCGCGGGACTTCGCGGAGTTGGGGGCGTACGGCACGCTCGCGGAGTTGCAGCGGGGGATCAGTGCGGCGGCGCCGGCCGAGCAGGACGCGTTGTTGATCGCGTTGTTGACGCTGGCGGACTCCGGAGTGGAGTTGGCGGGGCGGGTGTTGTTGCAGCAGATGTTGCCGCACGCGGTGCGTTTGGCGTCGGCGCGGCGGGGGCTTGGGCAGAGTTTCGACGATGCGGCCGGGCACGTACTGGGGTGTCTGTACGAGGTGATTCGCGCCTATCCGTATCGGCGGCGTACGGGGCGGGTCGCGGCGAATCTGGCCTGCGACACGTTGCACCGGGTCGTGTACGGGACGGGGGCGGGCCGTCGGCGGGGGCGCGTGACGCTCGTGTTGACGCCTGATCCGGTCGGCGACACCGGGGTGTCGGCTCCGTTTCCGGCGTTGGAGAGGCGTCTGGACACCGGGGCGGCGCTGGTGCGCGGGGTGCGCTTGGGGGTGATCGACGCCTCGGATCCGGCGTTGTGCGACTGGCGGGTGGTGGGGGCGCACACCGTCGACTCCGCGCGGGGGGATCTGATCGCGTTGTTGGTGGGCGCGGTGGAGGAAGGGGTCCTCACCGTGGAGCAGGCGCGGATGTTGGCGCAGGACTATCGCGAGTCGGCGCCGCCGGCGGCGGAGATCGCCGCGTCGCGGGGGATTTCGTACGCGTCGTTGCGGCAGCGGCACAGTCGCGCGGTGCGGCGGTTGCGGGAGGCCGGGCATGGCGCGCTGCGTGCCGCCTGAGGTTGGCGGCCGCGGGTCGCCCGAGGTTGGCGGGCGCGTGCCGCCTGAGGTTGGCGGCCGCATGTCGGTCACAGCGTGGCGGGTGGGCGCACCTTCGTCGGTGTCCGTCCAGCGCAGCGGGGGAGTGGTGATGACCGAGCCGACGTGGTCGGTGTCCGGGGGGTTCGAACCGGATGGGTTCGAACCGGGCCGGTTCGAGCCGGACTTCGGGATTGCCGGGGCGGCCGCGGAGGGCCTGGACCCGGACGAGCTGTGTCTGGCGCGGGCCCGGCAGCAGGCGTACCGGGTCGCGTATCGCCTGGTCACCGATCCGTTCGCGCCGGAGACGTTGAACGTGATGGAGGACTTCCTCGACGACGCGGCCGAGGTTCAGGTCGCGTACATGACGGTCGCGGCCCGCGACGAACGCCAGTTGCGGGCGCGGCTGGACGACCTGACCGCGAGCCGGCGGGCCCGGCGACAGGAACAGGGACCGGGACAGGAACAGGGACTGGGGCCGGAACAGAGACCGGGACCGGAACAGGGACCCGGACGCGATGAGGGACTGGGAGAGGGACCCGAAGAGGGAGAAGGGGAGGAGTCGTGAGCGAGACGGTGTCCCTGGCGGGGCGGCGGACCGCGCCCTCCGCCACCGGGGCCGCGGGGACGAGTCCGGGAGCCCTCGAAGCCCCGGAAGCCCTCCACGCGCCCGGAGCGCCAGGAGCGCCCGGCGCACCCGAATCCCCCATGGCGATGGCGACTTCGCCGCCGCCGCAGACCACGCAAGGCGCCCGTCAGGTCCCCAAGGGACTGCCGATGTCGGAGCACACCCGCGCGGTGTGGACCGCGATGGCGCGCCTGCCCACCCGCTCCCCGGTGGTGGCCGTGACGGCGCCGGGCGGAGGTGTCGGGGCGTCGACGGTCACCGCGGCGCTGGGGTCCCTGCTGGCGCTGGCCGCGCCCGAGGGCGCCCCGCCGTTGGCGATCGACGCCGGTACCCGGGCGTGGAGCGGGCTGCCCGCGCGGGTGGGTTCGCCGTGCGAGGCGACGTTCAACGATCTGCTCGCGTTCCAGGGCCCGGAGGCGATGTCGCGTCGGGACGCGCATGCCTGCATGCATGTGGGCCCCACGGGCCTGGAGATGCTCGCCGGCGAGTCCCGGCCGGGGCGCGACACGGTCAGGCCGCCGATGACGGCCGGGGCGCTGTACCGGGTGCTGGCCCGGCTGCGCGGCGCGTATCCGCTGGTGCTGGTGGACGCCCCGGCCGCGGGCGACGCGGTGTGTGAGCAGGCGCTGCGCCGGTCGACGACTGCGGTGTTGGTGGTGCGGGCCAGCAGTGACGGCCCGGAGTACGCGTTGGCGTGCCTGGCGTGGTGGCGCTCGCTGGGCCACGAACGGCTGGTGGACGGCGCGGTGGTGGTGGTCAACGAGGTCGCGCCGAACCCGCCGCGCGAGGTGCGGGCGGGGGAGCGCACGCTCGCGCGGCAGGTCCGCGCGGTGGTGCGGCTGCCCTACGACCGCGAGTTGGCCAAGCCGGAGCCGGTGCGTCCGATGGCGCTGGGCAAGGCCGCCCGCGGCGCCCTGTTGGAGATCGCCGCCGCGGTGGCGGCGGGTTGGGACTCGACCGCGTCCGCCCAGGCGGACTCCACGACTTCGAAGGACATGACATGAGTTCTCTCACGCACGCGTTGGTCCGGGCCCACGCCCGGGTGATGTTCCCGGCCGACACCCCGGTGTCCAGCCCGCCCCCCAGCGGCGGCACGGGCACCGGCTCGACCTTCAACTACGAAAGGTTCAAGCCCGACCCGGGCGCCGTCCCGCAGGGCGGGGTGCTGGACACCATCGGCAACGGCATGTTGTGGATCGGATTCTCGATGGCCATCGCGGCCCTGGCGGGCGGCGCGATCATGTGGATGGTCGGGCCGATCTTCGGCAGCCACCACGTGTCCGCGCAGGGCAAGACGTTCATGTGGAAGGCGCTGGGCGGCGTCGCGATCCTGGGGTCCTCCGGCGCGATCCTCAAGTTCTTCATCGACAAGGTGATCGCGGGATGAGTGCGCGTCGGGTGGGTGTGGGCTACACGTCCGCGCACGCGGGACGGCCGCGCGCCCTGGTGGTGCTGTTGGTCCTGGCGATTCTCGCGGGGGCGGCGGGCGGGGCCTGGTACTGGGGGCGCAGTTCGGCGCCCGCGAGCGCGGCCTCGGACACCGCCGCGCGGTCGGGCACGGGCGGAGTCGGCGGCGGGGCCGCGAGTGGTCCCGCCGGAACGCCGTGGGTGCCGGTGCGTACGAGTCAGGCGCCGTCGTATCCGAACACGACGGAGGGCGCGGGGCAGGCCCTGGCCGCGTACCTGCGCAACGTCTTCGCGCTGAGTACGGGGCCGCGTGCGGCCGGGCTGGAGTACGCGCGACGGATCGTGTTGGCGGGCACTCCGCAGGAGCAGATCGACCGGCTCGCGGGGTCGACGTTCTCCGCCGATCGCCCGGGCGCGGTCAACCAGTTCGTGCCGATGCGGGTGATCACCCAGTCCGAGCCGGACGGGCAGGTCAGGGCATTGGTGTGGGCGATCAACCTGATCGGGATGAAGACCGACGGCCGCACGCCGGAGGCCACGCCGACGCTGTCGTGGGTGACGATGGGTGCCCGGCTTCGGTGGGTGGACGACGGGTGGCGGATCGTCCTGTTGAACGAGCCGCAGCCCGGACCGATACCGGCGACGCTGGGACAGTCGGACACCCCGGATCGGTTCACGGTGGTGTTGGCGGCGCCGGGGGCGGCGGCCGATGGCCCGTGACGGTGTGTGGCGGCGCGCGGGTCTGCTCGTGGTGTTCGCCCTCGTGGCCTGTCTGCTGGGGACGGGGAGTTCATCCGCCGACAATGCGCCGCCGCAGCCCAACCCCCTTGAACACCCCAACCGGGGATCCGCGTGGCCGGACGTGGGCTGGCTGCAGTTCGATCCCATCGACTGCTCTCTGATGGCGGACAAGAAGACGCGGCAGCAGTGCGAGAAGTACGGCGAGAAGACGAAAGGGACCAATTTCATCGGCCTGGACGGCAAGATCCACTGCGATGCGAAAAACCCGAATACCGGCAAGCCGTTCTTCGAGAAATGCGACGAGAAAGAGATCCGCAAGGAGATCACCGGAGGCCGCGATTTCGACCCGCCGCCGCCGGCCCCGCCCAAGCCCCCGCCGGACCCCAACGCCCCGGTCACCGCCGGGCAGCTCAAGACGGCCTGGCCGGACGTGCCGTGGATCAAGGACAACAGCATCGACTGCGCGGGTTCCTCGCCCGAGGTCTACAACCTGTGCCGCACGTACGGCCTGCTCACGCCCGCGGGCTTCCTGGGCTGGGACGGCAAGGTCCACTGCGAGAAGCTGCCCGAGGGCCACGCGTTGTCGGGCAACTGTGATCCGGCGGCGATCAGGGCGCGGATCACCGGCGGGCGCACGACCGACCTCAACGTGCTGGCGCCGAGCACGCAGCCCAGGCTGCGGAAGGTCTTCGAGGGGCTGAGCAAGGCGTGGCCGACGGTCACCTGGATCAAGAACGACTCCGTGATGGAGTGCGGCGAGCGCATGCCGGTGCCGACGCCGGACTGGACCACGTGCACGTACTTCGGCACGTTCCCGGGGCTCCTGGGGGCCGACGGGGAGATCCACTGCGACATGATCCCCAAGGGCGATCCCATGTCGCGGACGTGCGATCCGGTCAAGATCAAGGAAGCGCTGCTCGACAGGAGCGGCAAGGCGGTCAACCTCTTCGGCCTCGACGACATCGTCCCGGCGGTTGTGGACGGCTTCAATACGATCGTCTCGGGTGTCAAGACGGTGTTGAAGTTCCCCGCGACGCTCATGGGGTGGGTGGCGAAGAAGGGCCTGGAGCAACTGGTCAAGGCGGCCGCGGAGAGCGCCACGACGCTGTTCGCGAAGGCGGCCGAGTTCATCTTCGAGAAGACCGCCCCGGATCTGCACGGCACCGCTTTCACCTCGGTGTACGACGCGGTGGCGACGGTGATGCTGGCGTTGGTGTTCATCTTCTTCGTCGCGGCGATCCTCTTGAACATCGTCTCCGACAAGTTCGGGCACGTGCCCGCGTCGGTGGGCGGCCTGATCCGGGCGGTGCTGGGGATCTGCCTCGCGGCCAAGGTCGCCGACCTGATGGTCAAGCTCTCCGATCAGTGCACGACAAAACTCCTGGAGTCCAACGAGGCCAAACCCCAGTGGAGTGCCCAGGCGTTCGCCGACCAGATGGGCAGCCTGATGGGCGACAGCGGCATGGTCATCGTGGTGCTGCTGGCCGCGATCTTCGCGATCATCGGGCTGATCGCCCTGATGGTGATCATGTTCGTCCGGGGCATCGAGCTGTACGCGGCCGCCCTGTTCGGGGCGATCGCGATGGTGGGTCAGGCGCATCCGCACACCCGTACCTGGGCGCGCAAGTGGTTCTGGAACTTCACGGCGTTGGCGTGGAGCAAGTTCGTGATCGCGGCCCTGTGGCTGCTGGCGGGGAGCCTGATCGGCGAGGGCGACTCGTTGGTGGCGGTCCTCAGCGGCCTCGGGATGATCTGGATGATGGTCTACGCGCCGTTCGCGTTGATGAAGATGTTCTCCTTCCTCGACGCGCAGGCCACCGGCATCGGCAACGACCTCGGCGCCAAGATGCTGAACAAGGCCAAGGACGCCGCGATGCCCGGCGGCGGGTCCGATGACGACGCCGACGCCGAGAGCGGCTCCGACTCGGGTGGCCAAAACTCCCCGGGCGGTTCGCCCGCGTCGCAGATGGACGCCAACGTCGCGGACGTGGAGTCGGGCATGGCAGACGAGACCGGCGGCGACGACGCGACCGACATGGACGCGGACGACATGGACGCGGACGACGGGGATTCGGCGCCGGGCGGCGGACCCGCCGACAACACCGCCGACGGGGCGGACGACCCGACGGGCACCGCGCCCGACGCGGGCGAGGACGGCCCCGACGACGGCGGCACGGCCGGCGTGCCCGAGGACGGGGGCGATCCCGGTGCCCTGAACCCGGGAGGCGCGCCGGCGGGCGAGACCACGGGTTCGCCCACCGGCGGCTCGGGCCCGGGCTCGCCCGGTTCCCCCTCGGGCGACGAGCAGATCGCCGCCGAGGTAGCGCTGGCCGGAGCCGGAGCCGGAGCCGGCAGCGGAGCAGGGTCGGTCGGCTCACGGAGTTCGGGTGGGTCGGCCGCTTCGCCCGGCGCCGCCTTCTCCGGTGGATCCGCTCCCACCTCCATGGTGGGCCCGCCGTCCACGTCCGCCCCCTCGGACACGTCCGGTGCGGACGGACCCGTGGAGACGGACCTGGGCGTCGGCCACAACATTCACAGCGGCGAAGAGGCGTGGGGGGGAGTGCGATGAGGTTCAAGTTCTCGCCGTTGGAGTCGCGTGGTGTCCTGATGGGCTTCACACTCGGGCGGCTCGGCGCGCTGGTCGCGGCGCTGCTGTGCGGGGTCGCGATGCTCAGGGCCGACGTCTGGCCTGTGAGAATCGTCTGGATCGTCGTCATGGCGCTGTTACTGGTGATCGCCCTGGCGCGTTGGAGCGGCCGTGCGTTGACCGCCTGGGTGCCGGTGATCTGGGCGTACGCAGCCCAGCGCGGCATGCGCCAAAACCTGTACCGGGGCGGCCCGTTCGCCCGCAACGCCGTCCAGGAGCACATGGAGCTGCCCGGTGCCCTGGCCGGGTGCGTGTGGCTGCCGGCCCGCGCCCCCGACGGGCAGCGCGAGGTCGGGCTGATCCACGACCGGCACGCCCGCCAGGTGGTGGCCGTGCTGCGCTGCCAGGGGACCAACACCATCCTGGAGGACTCCTCGCTGCAGGAGCGCCGGGTGGTGGACTGGGGCTCGGTGATGCGCTCGTTCGGCGACGACGAGTCGTTGGCGTCGTGGTCGGTGATGGAACGCACCGTCCCCGACGGCGCCAACCGCGCGCAGCGCTTCATCCGCACCCGGATGGTGCGCCCGGACACCCTGGCCGCGCAGTCGCTCAAGCAACTCGTCGCGGCCTCGGCCCCCTCGACGCTGCGGCACGAGGTGTACCTGGCCGTGCGGTTCGACCTGTCGCGGTTGTCCGCCCAGGTCAAGGAGGCCGGCGGGACGGACGCGGCGATCGCGGCGGTGGTGGTGGACGCGCTGGGCGCGCTCGAACAGGGCGTGCTGGACGCGGGCGTGGGCACCGAGGGCTGGTTGTCCCCGCGCGGCCTGGCCGGTGTGCTGCGCACCCAGTTCGACCCCGCGGACCTGACCACGCTGGAAGCGCGCGGCGTGGACGGCGAGGGCGCCGCCGAGGGGGTGGACCCGCGGCTGGCGGGGCCGGCGGCGACCGAGTCGCACTGGGCGTACTACCGGCACGACTCGGGCTGGTCCCAGACGGTGTGGGTGCACCAGTTGCCGGTGCGCGAGGTGGGCCGGAACTGGCTGACGCCGGTGCTGAACCAGACCTCGTGCCGGCGGTCGGTGACGCTGGTCGCGCAACCCCTGTCGACGGCCAAGGCCGAGGCGATGTCCAGGCGGCAGATGGTCGCGCACGAGGGCGACCGGCGTACCCGGCAGAAGCTCAAGCTGGTCGAGGGCGCCCGGCAGCGCCAGGAGGCGCGGGCCGCCTCGCGCGAGGACGAGGAGGTCGCCGCGGGGTTCACCCGGGTCCGGTACTCGATGTTCGTCACGGTCACCGCGGTCGACATCGCCGCGCTGGAGAAGGAGATGCGGGTGGTGCGACGCAAGTTGTCCCAGTCGGGCTGCGAGTCGGTCGTGCTGTACGGCGAACAGGACCAGGCGTTCCTGGCGGGCGCGTTGCCGCTGGCGTACGGACTGGCCCCGATGCGAGGGGTGATCTGAGTGGCACGTCGTGACGACGGTCTGGTCCGCGAGGGCAACCGGGGCGAGGAACTGCGCCGTCTGGCCGAGACCCGGGACGAGGAACGCGCGCGCAGACGGCTGGAACGGCGGCGCTCGCGCGCCGAGTCGGCCTGGGGGAAGCTGACCGGCCCGCCGCCGGCCGACGGCCGGGGCACCCACGGCCGGGCCGCGGGCCGGGTGGCCCGAAGGATGCGGGTCCAGCCGCACACCACCACCACGGCGCACCTGCGCTCGTGGTTCCCGTTCACCAACGACGCCGGGCTGGCGGTGGACGGACCCCTGATCGGGTTCGATGTGTTCTCCCGGACCGCGTTCACCTTCTCGGTCCACGAGCTGTACCGGGCCGGGCTGTTGACCGCCCCCAACGTGGTGGTCATCGGCGAGATCGGCTCGGGCAAGTCGTCGCTGCTCAAGTGCCTGGTGTTCCGCAACGTGCCGTTCGGGGTGAAGTTCTCGATCAGCGCCGACATCAAGGGCGAGTACGGGCCGCTGGCCGAGGCGACCGGGGTCACCCCGCTGCGGGTGGGCCCCGGACTGGCCGCGCGGATGAACCCGCTCCAGGGGGTACGGCGCGCGCCGGGCCAGACCGAGGAGGCGTGGCTGGCCCACCAGCGCACCCGCCGACTGCTGCTGGTCGAGGGCCTGTTGGAGATCGAGAAGGGCCAACGCCTCACCGACGCCGAACGCACCGCGGTCACCTTCGGGATGGACGCGCTCACCCGCGAACACGACGGCACCAGCGCCGACCGACGCGGCGAACCGACCCTCGGCCAACTCCTGGAGGGCATGAGCGACCCGCACCGCTGGCGCACCGACGCGGCCCGCATCAGCGTCGACCCGCAGCGGCTCCTGGAGAGCGCCTCCAACGCGCGCATGGCGCTGTACCGGATCGTGCACGGCCCCCTGTCGGGGATCTTCGACGGCGCGTCCACCTCCAACCTGGACTTCACCGCCGACGGCACCGTGCTGGACCTGTCGGCGATGCGCTCCTCCGACGAGATGACCGCGATGGCGATGACCTGCGCGCAGTCCTGGCTGGAGGCGGAGCTGTCGCGGCCCGACGGGGAGCAACGCATCGTCGTCTACGACGAGTTCGCGCTGATCGCGCGCTACCTGCCGTTGGTGCGACGGCTGCGCGAACAGTTCAAGATCGCCCGGGCGTACGGGATGTCGAACGTGATCGGGTTCCACCGCTTCTCCGACCTGGCGGCCGTCGGCGACGGCGACAGCGAGATCGTGCGAATGGCGCGCGGACTGATCGAGGACACCGGCGTGCGGATCTCCTACCGCCAGTCCGAGGGCAGCCTGGCCCAGGCACGCGAGTTCCTGGGCACCTCCGACGTGGTCACCGACCTGCTCAAGCGGCTCAAGCAGGGCGTCGCGGTGTGGAACATCGGCACGCAATACCACGTGGTCAAGCACCGGTTGAGCCGGATCGAGAAGGAGATGGTGCAGACGGACAGCCGGATGAACCACGTCGGCGACACCCCGGACGCGCCCGAAGCGTCACCGCCTTCCCCCGCGCCGGCGCCGACCGCCATGAGGACCGACGCCGTCTCGACGGCCTCGGGGGTGGGCGTGTGAACCGCGACGGCGGTCGGAACCGCGACAAGGGCAAGATCACCGCCGGCGAACCCGAGGAGGTCCGCGCCCGCGTCCTGCTGGGCCTGTGCACGCTCACGCTCTTCGCGCTGGTGGTGTGGACGGCGTGGCTGGCCGGACAACTGGCGGGCGTCCTCAGCCAAGGGAGTTGGCCGGACGCGGGCCCCGGGGACGCCCCCGGGGTCGCCGTGCGCTGGATCGCGCACGGCGGCGACCCCGCCGGGGCCTGGCCGGAGCCGGCCCGCGCCGACGTCGGCGGCCCGGTGGCGGTGTACGCGGTCCTGACCGTCCTGCTCGGCGCGCTCGTGGGCATGCTGGGCTGGGGCGTGTGGCGACTGCGGGGTCGAACGCGCGGACGACGCCCGGGATTCGCGAGCCCCGCCGACATCGAGGGCCTGCTGTCGGAGGAGGCCGTGCTGGCCAAGGCCGCCGTGGTGCGACCGTCCCTGGCGGGCCGCAAGGGCGTCGAGCCGGGGCAGGTGGCCTATTCGCTGGGCCGCGAGGCGGGCACCCGGCGCCGGTTGTGGGGACTGTACGAGTGGTCCGGGCTGCTGGTGGCCGCCGAACGCATGGGCAAGACGATGTTCTACATCGTCGACCGCATCCTGGGCGCCCCCGGCGCGGTGATCACCACCAGCACCCGCCTGGACACCCTGCCGGTCACCTACGCCGCCCGCGCCCGCCTGGGCCCGGTGTACGTCTTCGACCCGCAGCACATCACCTCCGGGATGGACCGACTGCGCTGGTCCCCGGTGGCCGGCTGCGCCGACCCCCTGGTCGCGATCCAGCGCTCCGCCGGGTTCGTCGCCGGCTCCGGCGTCGGCGGCAAGAACGTCGAGAACGGCGAGTTCTTCGCCGGCATGGCCACCGCCGTGCTCCGCGCCTACCTGCACGCCGCCGACCTGGGCGGCTACACCGTACGCACGGTGCTGGAGTGGTCGATGAACCCCGACGACCGCACCCCGGTGGGCATCCTGCGCTCGCACCCGGACGCGGCGCCGATGTGGGCCGACCAACTCGCCGAACTCCAGGCCGCGGACCCGCGCCTGCGCGGCAGCGTGTGGGCGGTGGTGCAACGCGCCTTCGACGCGTTCGCCGACCCGCGCGTACTGGCCGGCTGCGACGTCGAATCCAACGACGCGTTCGACGCCGCCGACTTCCTGACACGCAAGGGCACCCTGTACATCCTGGGCTCGCGCAGTTCGCAGATCTCGGTCGCGCCGCTGATCTGCGCGTTCATCGAGGACATCGTGCGCGTCGCCCAGGACCTGGCCCAACGCTCGGTCGGCTCGCGCCTGGACCCGCCGCTGTCGCTGGTCCTGGACGAGTGCACGAACATCGCGCCGATCCCCTCGCTGCCGAACCTGATGTCCGACGGCGGCGGCAAGGGCATCACCACCATCGCCGCGATGCAGTCGCGCTGGCAGGCCAGGGCCCGCTGGGACGAGGCGGGCGCCGCGGCGATGTGGGAGACCTGCTCGGTCAAACTGATCCTGGGCGGCCTCTCCGACCCCGCCGACCTCGGCAACCTGGCGGACATGTCCGGCCAGGTGGACGAGTACACCCCCGGGGACAGCTACAGCGAGGGCCGGATGACGTTCAGCCGCTCGGTCCGCCGGATCCCGGTGCTGGAGAAGTCCGACATCCGCCAACTCCCGGTCGGGCACGCGCTCTTGTTCACCCGCAACCTGCCGCCGATCGAAACCGTGCTCACGCCTTGGTGGGAGCGCGAGGACGCGAAGGAGCTGGCGGAGTCGCGGGACGCGCTGTACGCCCGGATGGGGATCGAGGGTGGTGCGGGATGAGCGGGGTGGTGGTCGATCGGGGTGACGGGAACCGGGGCGATGCGAACCGAGGTAGCGAGAAGCGGGGTGGTGAGAGCTGGGGTAGCGAGAACCGGGGCAACGGGAACCGGGGCGATGCGAACCGGGGTGGCGAGAACCGGGGTGACGAGGAGTACCTGGCGGAACTCGAGGAGCTGTTGCTGCGGTTGGCGGAGCAACAGCAGAGCGTAGTGGCCCGCCTGCAGGCACTGGAGGCGGGTGGTGGGCGGGGAGGTACGGGTGCATCGAGGGAGGAGGAGGGGCCGGCCACCGCGGACTACGACTGGCGGGTGCTGGACGCGGACGCGACGCGGGCGGCGTGGGAACGCCTGATCGGGTGGGTGGAGTGGCTGGTCTCGGTCTTCCCGGTGGCCGACGTGCTTCCCGGGTGCTGGTTCGAACATCCGGTGCTGGTGTGGGAGTTGGCCGCGTTGCACCTCGCCTTCGCGGAGGCCTACGAGGTCCCGGACGCGCCGCGCGGCGGAGCGTTGGGGTGGATGGAGGCGCTCCAGCGGGCGCACGGGCGCTGGCGGATGTGGGACCAGCACAAGTGCGCGGGGGCGGGCCGCCACAAGTCCGGGCACGCGCAGGCGGTCTGGTCGGCGGGGTGGGCGGAGAACGCGCGGGCGTGGGGGGTTGCGGACGCGGACGAGCGGCCGGCGTCGACACCGGCGTCGGCGTCGTTGCCGGGCATGGACGTCGACGAGGAGGGTGGCCGGCCGGTGGGGGTGGGCGCGTGAGGGGCGCGAGGGGCCTGCGCGCTGCGGCGGCGATCGTGGTGGCGGGGGTGTGCGTGACGGCGGCCGGGTGTGCGTTCCCGGGTGGGCCGCCGGGCGCCGGCTCCGCGGCTGCGCCCACGGGGGCGACGCGGACGGCCGCTTCCGGGGTGTCCCGGCCGCCGACCCTCGCCGGGACGGGTGCGCCGTCGGCGTCGGTCCCGTTCGAGCGCCCGCCCGCGCGTACGGTGGCGCCCCCGGTGGCGGCGCGGTCCGGGGTGGACTTCGCGGACCCGGCGGCGGTGGCGGCGGCGTTCGCCGAGGTGTACCTGTCCTATCGCTGGGACCAGGACCAGGCCTGGTGGCGCCGGGAGTTGGCGCGGTTCGCCACCGAGGCGTGGATCCGAGACCTGCCGGCGCCGGGCGCGGCCCGGGAGAGCGCGAGTTGGCGCATGTTCGTCGCCCAGCGCGGCACGGTCACCGCCCGCATCGAGCACGCCGCGGTGGTCACCGCCGCACCGGGCGGCCCCGGAGTGGCCTTCGTCCAGGTCAGCGCGTGGCAGCTGACGGGACGCGACGGCGAGGTGGACCGCGCGGACGCGGCCCCGATCAGCGTCGAACTACACCGTGGGAACGACGGGGTGTGGCGGGTCGTACGGGCCTGGTCGCTCTGAGCTGTTGCGCTGAACCGTCGTGGTGATCTGTCGTGCCGACAGGTCCTGCTAACCCGTGTCGCTGACCTGTCGTGCCGACAGGTCCTGCCGACCCACCCCGCTGACCTGTAGTGCCGAGTGGTCGCGCGGAGCGCGGTCGCGGGCTCACCCATGGGTTCTTCGTCTTCACTTTCATGATTTGGGGGTTCGGAGTGCGTTTCATGGTGTCAGTGCTCGCCGGGACGCTGCTCTTCATGGTGCTGGTCCCGGCGTTGCTGCTCGGTGACAGCGACGGCGGTGGTGTCACACTCGCGGGTTCGGGGGGCGCGCTGCGCGAGGACGCGAAGATCCCCGCCGAGTACCGGCCGCACATCGAGCAGGCGGCGACCAAGTGCCCGGAATTGACCCCGTCGCTCCTCGCGGCCCAACTCAAGCAGGAGAGCGCGTGGGACCCGCGCGCCGTGAGCAACGTCGGCGCGCAGGGCCTGGCCCAGTTCATGCCGGGCACATGGACCACCTACGGCGTCGACGGCAACAACGACGGCCGCAAGGACCCGTTCGACCCGATCGACGCCATCTACTCGATGGCCAACTACGACTGCGTGGTCCTCAAGGAGGTCGCCGGCATACCGGGAGACCCGATCGAACTGATGCTGGCCGCCTACAACGCCGGCCCGGGCGCGGTCAGGAAATACCAGGGCATCCCGCCGTACGCCCAGACCCAGGAGTACGTGCGCACCATCAAGGCCACTGCGGCAGAGCTGGCCGCGGCGGCAGAGTCGGCCGAGACCGGCGAGGGCATGACGGCCATCATCGCCTGGGCCCAGAAGCAATTGGGGACGTCGTACTCCTACGGCGGCGACTGCACCGACGCGCACGGCCCGAACATGGCGCGACACTGCGACTGCAGCAGCCTGATGCAGATGGCATACCTGCGCGGCGCCGGGCTCAAGCTGCCCCGGGACACCTACGGCCAGATCGACGCCGGCCCCAAAGTGACCGGACAGCCGCTGCTCCCGGGCGACTTGGTCTTCCCGAACGAAGGCCACGTGGGCATGTACGTGGGCTCGATCCCCGGATTCGGCGAGGACACGATCATCGAGGCGCCCAAGACCGGCTTCAACGTGCGCTACGCGCACTACCGGGACTCCGGCTACTGGTCGAACGGCACGGTCGTCCGCCCCTCGGTCCTGGCGCAACTGGCCACCGTCACCCCGCTCGCGAAAACCGGAGGAGACGAGGGACGAGGCGGCTGGACCCTGCCCCTGGCGTCGTACACGCTGACCGCCCGCTTCGGGCAGTCCGGCGACCGCTGGGCCCGCAACCACACCGGCCTGGACTTCGCGGCCGACGAGGGAAGCAACGTACGGGCCGTGGGCGGCGGCGAGATCGTCGAGGCGGCCTGGGCCGGCGCGTACGGCAACCGCATCGTCCTGCGCCACGGCGACGGCACGGTGACCTGGTACTGCCACCTGTCCTCGTTCGTCCGCTCCCAGGGCAGCGTCGCCACCGGCGAGGTGATCGCCAAGGTCGGCTCGACCGGCAACGTCACCGGCCCCCACCTGCACTTGGAGGTCCGCCCCGGCGGCGGCGCCCCGATCGACCCACACGCATGGCTGCAAGGCAAGGGCCTGAAACCGTGAACAGCCCACCACAGGGGGAGAGTCCCATGACCGATTCCAATCACGTGGCCCGTCGGCGAGCGGAAGCCGCCCGCATCCTGACCATCCTCGAATCCTGGTCCCGCGCCCACTTATCCGACGTCGAGACCCGCGGCGACCGCACCGCAATCGCCCACTGGACCCGCGAAGCGGACATGTACACCCACGCCCTCCGCTCCCTGCCCACCTCCGACGCCGAACGCGTCGAGGAACTCATCACCACCCACGGCCCCTTGGCGAGGGAGATCGCACGGTCGTGAACAGCCCCCGAACACAGGTGCACTTTGCCCACGCAGCCGGGGACGCCTCCTGTGAGTGGTCCCCGGCCGGGTTTCACACGGTGAGCTGCTGCTGGGTGCCGGAGTCGCCGCCGGCGGCTTGGGGAGTGATGCGGTGTTGCTCGTCCTCGGGGCGGCCCTGCTTGGGCAGCAGGAAGGTGATGGCGAGGAAGGTCATCAGCAGACACGCCTGGACGATCAGCGCGCGGTGGAAACCGCCGGTGAAGTCTCCGGCCTTGGCCTGGGCGAAGAACACCGATCCGAAGATCGCGACGCCGATGGAACCACCCACCGCCTGGACCGCCGACAGGACGCCGGAGGCGGAACCGATCTCGTCGTCGTCGACCGCGGCCAGGATGAAGCCGAACAGGGCCGCGATCACCATGCCGGCGCCGACGCCCGCCACCGCCACGCCGGGAGCGATGTCCCAGATCGAGAACGAGGCGGTGTCGAGACCGTCGAGTTCGAACCACAGCAGGGCGGCGCCGAGCAGTTGGACCAGCGGAGCGATCTGCAGCACCTTGCGGCCGATCCGGTCCGCGAGGAAGGCGCCGCTGACGGCTCCGCCGATCGCGGTGCCTACCGCGAGCGGCAGGTTGCCGAGTCCCGCGTCACCGGCGGTGAAGTTCCGGCCGATCTGGAGGTAGAGGGTCAGCACGAGCTGGGTGCCGATCAGACCGCCGAAGAACAGGGCGATGCCGGCGAGCCCGACCGTGAAGGCGGGCTTGCGCAGCAGGCCCGGAGTCACCAACGGCTGCCGGCCTGCGGCGGTCGTACGGCGCTGCTGTACGGCGAACAGGGCGAACCCGGTCACCGAGGCGGCCATGCACAGCCACGTCCACAGCGGCCAGCCGTCTTCCTGTCCCTGGTTGAGCGGGAGGACCAGCAGGGCGCAGGACGCCACGATCAGGGCCGCGCCGACCGCGTCGACCCGCACCGCGCGATCGCCCGCCTTCTCGGGCACGAACCTCGCGGCGGTGATCAACGCCGCCAGGCCGACGGGCAGGTTGATCAGGAACACCGACCGCCAGCCCAGGCCGAAGAAGTCGCCCTCGATGAGGAAGCCGCCCAGGACCGGGCCGATGATGCCGCCCAGGCCGAGGACGGGGCCGAAGATCGCGAAGACTTTGGTGAGTTCCGGGCCGGAGAAGTTCTCCCGCAGCAGGCCCAGGCCCTGCGGGAGCAGTATCGCCCCGGCCGTGCCCTGCAGCAGGCGAAAAGCGATCAGCGATTCGATGTTCGGTGCGATCGCGCACAGCAGCGAGCCGAGCGTGAAGGCGGTCAGGCCGATCAGGAACATCCGGCGCCGCCCGTAGCGGTCCCCGAGGCGACCGCCGAGCACGAGTCCGGCACCCAAGGTGAGGGCGTAGCCACCGATCACCCATTGCAGGCCGACGGAGGAGGCATCCAGGGATCTCTCCAGATCGGGACCGGCGACGTTGACGATCGAGGCGTCCAGGAGATCCATGGTCTCCGCGACGAGCATCACCACCAGGATCAACCACCGCCACCGGTAGGGCTCGGAGGTCTGGTCGGTGGTGGGGGACGGGTCACGCACGCTTGATACCTCCATGGTGAAGTAATTCCATCATGAAGGTAAATTGATGACGGTAGGTTGTCAAAGCCGACCGCCGGGACGGACCGGACGGACGGCGCGGCAGGCAAGGGAAAGGCGGAGGGACCTCCATGGAGGACGCGGAGCGCGACGACGTCGCGGCGCAACGTGAGCGGCTGATGGAATCGCTGAGGATCTACGGCAGCCACTACGCCGAGCTCAGTCGGCGCTTCGCCGCCTGGCTGGGCCTGCACTCCACGGACGCGACCGCGGTACTGGAGATCGCCGCCGCCGAAGAGCGCGGCACCCCCCTGTCACCGGCACGGCTGAGCGAGCGCATCTCCCTGTCCACCGGGGCCACCACCGCACTCCTGAACCGGCTCGAAGCGGCCGGGCACATCACCCGCGCCCGCGAACACTCCGACCGGCGCATCGTCACCCTGCGCAGCGGCGGGCACATCCAGGAACGAGCGGACGAGTTCTTCGGCCCACTCGCCCACCGCCTCGACGCCACGATGGCGCACTACCCACCCCAACTCCTGGAACGGCTCGAAGCGTTCATGGCCGATCTGAACACCACCATGGACACCCACCTCACGGACCAGGGCACGGCGACACCGCACTCTCCCCGCCCTCCCGGCGGCCGGACTCCCTGACCGGTGGGGTGTCGACCACGACGGTCCTCGGCTCCCGAACGTGTCCCCGTCGCCGGGTAGTACTTGTAGGCGGCTTCCGGGCGGCCGCGCCGCACCTGTTCCTGCGCGGGGCGAAGGATCGCGAGGTACAGAGGCAGGTTGCTGTGTTGGACCCGGTAGAGCGCGGGTTGCCCGGCTGGATGGAGAGGGGCTCGTCCATCGCGAGGACGCCATGCGCCGGGTGCCCTCGGCGACACCGGCCTCCCACACCTGACGCACCTTGGCCTCGGCGGCGGCCTGGTCCAGGCGGTCGACCGCATCACGCGGTCGGCCGGCGTCACGATCGGATGCTCGTGTCCATGTCTCCAGGACGCCCGCCTGCTCGCATTCCGCATGGCGGGCGCCGGCCCGCCCGGCGTTCCGAGGAGGACACGAGGCGGGCCGGCTTTGAACTACTTGGTGATGCTCGCGACGGTGGAGGCGGTGTCGGTCACCAGATGGCGTCCGGCCTCCTCACCCGCGCCCACCAGGACGGCCAGCACGAGGGTGCCGAGCGCGGTGAACGCACGCCGTCGCCACCGCGAGCGCGGGGCCGTAGCGGCCGGTGCCGGGTCGGCGTGACAACATGGAGGTGGTTCGTCGGTGGGCATGTATGGGCCTTCCTGTCGGACCGATGCGAGATGGCGGCTCCCGGGTGCAACCGGGGGCCGTCGCCGTTTCCGGCGGCGGCCCGTCGAGCCGGCGCCATCAGACTAGCCACGGATTCCGGGACTGAAAGCGCGTGGCAGGGCTCTGATCTGCGACGACCACCGCATGCGTGGACAGCGAACAGTCCGCCAACAGTCACCGGCAAGGTGTTCGCGCGTGTTCGGACGTCGTTGCCCGCCGTGGTCGGACCTGCGCGGACCGGTGTTTGCCCTGTTCGCGCGCCCTGTTCGTGCTGTTCGGTGCTCACCATCGGGGTGTCCACGAAAACGACCGGAAAGATCTTCAAAGAATCCGAAGCATGCACCACTCCTCCTCGACCTGGAGCCTGACGTCTTCGGTGGCGTGCCCTTCCATGTCGCCGTCGGAGGCGATCACACAGACCGTGTGGTCGAACAGCGAGGCGCTGGGGCAGGCTCGGGGCCCAAAAGGTCGCGCTCGGCGGGTCGCCGTCGCCGTGCCGATCGGCCGGGCGGTGTCGGCCCGGCCGTTCGAGTGCTCCGGACCGCCGCCAGGTGTGCTCGGCCACGGGGGCGACGGCCTTTCCCGCATGGTCACGCTGCCCCGGATCACCTCCATGCTCGCCATGCTCGGCGCCCTGCCGCCCTGCCGGCCCTCGTCGGAGGACGACCGGTGGGCGCACGAGACCAAGCTGGACGAGCCGCGCGCGATCTTTTGCCTCCCCGGGATGGGACGGTGTGGTCGCGCTCCGCTCGGGCGCGGACACCTCACGGGCGCGTACCCCGAGTTGCGGGCGATCGGCGAGCGTCGGGCGGCGTCGCGGTGGTGATCGTCGGCGGATGGCTGCCCGGCCGCGGCCGCCTCTCCGGCCTGCCCGGATCACTGCCCGGTGGGCCGCCTCGGCCCCGACGGGCTGCGCAACGCGGGCGCCGTCGGCACCGGCTGGAGCGACCGCAACGCACCACCCGGCAGAACTGCTGCACATGGCCGCCACCGACGACTGCCTCTCCCACCCGAGGCCCTCGGTCCCCAAAGCCCGTTGGGTGCTGCCGCGTCTGGTCGGCGAGGTCGCGTACGCCACCATCACCCGCGCGGAACTGCTCCGACACCCTCGTGGCATTGCCTGCGTCCCGACCTCGTCCCGGACGACGTCGCCCGACCGGCGGCCCGGGCGAGCCGTTCCCCGCAGATCGGGCCACACTCGAAAGATGGAGATCATCGAGGCGCACGGCTACCTCGCCGTGCCGGGTCTGGGTGACGTGGAGGTCGACGTCGACCTGTACGACTGGCCACCGGCCGAGCATGTCGGTCCGGTCGCGTGGAGCGCGGTGATCGCCGAGGGCCCGGAGCTCGCGGTCGGCACCAAGGGCGAACTGCACGTCGACGGCGAGAACACCGAGATCGGCCACCCGTTCACGGTCATCATGAACGCCGGCCGCGTCACCCAGATCCGCGGCCGCGAGAACACCTGAGGCTCAGTGGAGGCCCGCTTCGGCGCGCAGCTCGGTGATCTCACGGTGCGCGGCCGCGAGATCGGCGGCCATCCGTCGCGTGCCCTCGGCGACACCCGTCTCCCACACCCGACGCACGAGCTGCTCGGCGGCGGTCTGGTCCAGGCCGGTCGCCACCATCACGCGGTAGGTCAGGGGAACGATCGGACGCTCGTCCATGTCTCCAGGACATCCCGCCGGCTCGTACCCCGCACGCCGAGGACGCTCGTCACGCCGCAGCCTTGACGACAACCGGGGTGCGGCGCCGGAACAGGGCTTCACCATCACCACGGCAGGCGAACGCCGCCGCGTCTCCATCGACTTCGACTTCGACGACCTGAGTGCGACCGGACCCGGCGTCCCCGAGTACGCGGTCCGGTCGCACCCCTGGTCAGCGCGTCGCACCCTGGCGACGTTCGTTCACTTCGTCGCCCGACGGGTCCGCGAGTACCGCGACGCTCCCCCGACGTGGAACGCGAAACGCCCCAAGAGTCCCGAGGCTCCCGAGTGGGACGGCCTGATCTCCATCCACCCGGACGGCTCCGTCCTGGCCATGCGCCTGCTTCCGGAGGCGCCCCGACGCTGAACACGCCTGGGTGGGGTGCCGCAGAGCGCATTCGTTCGCGCCGGGCCGTTCGTGGTCGCGGTCGAACATCTCGTCCGGCCCGAGGAGTGTCGACGGCGGGCTCCACGTGCACAACTCCAGTTCTCATCACTGGAGTTATGACGGGTGCCGGGGTTCCCGTCTGCGGTGGAGGTTCGGTCCGTCCGCCGGAGGAGGACAGCGGCCGAATCCCTATCCTGCGGGCGCGACACGACACCGCCTCTTTGCGGGCTTGCGAGCATCGAGGGCGCTGGGGAGACCGGCCGGGCGGGTGTCAGGATCCGTTGTAGAGGCGGTCCAGGTCGACGAGTTGGAGGTCGGGGTTGTCGGTGGCGGCGGTGTGCAGGTCGTCGGTGAAGCCGTCGCCGCTGAAGCAGAGCAGGCGGGTGTGGGTGGCGTCGACGCCGTCGCGGGCGGCGAGGAGTTCGCGGATGCGTTCGAGGCGGGCCAGGTGGGCTCGGCCCATCCGCGCCTTCCACTTGGCCTCGCCGATGGCCAGGAGGGTTTCGCGGCCGTGGTCGTCGCGGCCGAAGACGGCGACGTCGACCTCGAGGCCGTTCTTGGCGGCGGGGTCGGGGATGGTGCCGGACTGCACGCGGACGCGGTGGCCGCCGAGGGTGTCGGGCGAGGCGTACCAGCGGGTCCAGGCGCGGCACACCTGTTCGAAATGGGGGCCGACGACCTTGCTGAGGAAGGTGGCCTGGGAGCGGTCCCACACCTCCGCGGCGTGACCGGGACGCTCCAGGTCGCTCCACTCGGGGCGCATGACCGCGTGGTGGAAGGACACGATGGGCTCGGCGATGCGGTACGCGGAGCGTTTGCCGTGGAAGGCGTCGGGGTCGCGGATGATCATCCCGGTGTCCTCCAGGACCGCGAGGGCGTGACCCAGGTCGGTGGACTTGCGGGCGAGGTAGCTCGCGATGCCGCCTCGGGTGTGGTTGCCGTCGGCGATCGCCGACAGGACGCCGTGGTAGAGGGCGGTGTCGCGCAGGTCGGGTTCCTCGGCGAGGAGGAAGCGGGCCTCACGGAAGAGCGGGCGTCCGGGGTTGAGGACGTTGCGCTGTACCCAGGGGCCGAAGTCCTCGAGGTCGGCGGGTGCGTCGCCGAGGGTGAACTCGCGGGCGTAGGCGGGGGTTCCACCGACGACGGAGTTGACCAGGAGCGCCAGGGTGGGGTCGGGGATGTCCCAGAACCGTGCGGCGAGCCGGTAGTCGAGGGTGGGCACGATCAATTCGAGGCTCGCGCGGCCGCGCAACGGGGCGGTCCCGGTGAGCAGGTTGCCCATGAACGAGAGTGCCGAGCCGCACAGCAGCAGCCGGATCGGGGCGCCGCCGCGGCGCGCGTTGGGCCCGAGCGCGCGTTGCAGGAGCGAGGGCAGTTCGGGTGATGCCTTCGCGAGGAAGGGGAATTCGTCGATGACCACGGGCATGGGCCTGCCGTCGGGGACGGGGATGGCCATCAGGGTCTCGACGGCCTCCTCCCAGTGCGCGAACCGGTACGGGATCGGCTGGCCGGTGTGGCGCGCGAGGGCCGATCCGAACTGGCGCAGCGACTCGGCCTCGGTGGCCTCGGTGGCGGAGAAGTAGAAGCCGCCCGTCTCGCGGCACAGCGCGTCCAGAAGGAACGTCTTGCCCTGGCGGCGCCGCCCGGAGACCACGCCGAGCGTGGCCTCGCGTCCGGGATAGGCGGCGAAGCGCACGAGCTCGGACCACTCGAAGTCCCGGTCGAACATGTCGGACGGCTTGTGCACGATCCCACCCGGACGTCGGCAATGATGAACGTATCTATTATAACTGTGGTTATCAATGACTTGGCGACCGACCGTGCGTGCGTGTCGTGCGTGTAAAAAGCGGGGGCGGTCGCGGCGGCCCGGTCCGGCGGGTGTGGCTCGGGAGCGATGTCGTCGAGCCGCTCCCTGTTCGTCCCGGGCGACGGCTCAAGCGCCCCGACCGCGACGACGCACAACCGCCGACGCGCGACCACCATCGATCGCGGGCGGGGATCGCCGTCGTGAATGCCGCTCAACGGGTCCGCACCGGATAGACGTGGACGATCATCCCTACGGCCACCAGCGCCCAGCGGTCGCCGATCGCGGCGATCGGTGATCCCGTCGGTGGACCATCGTCGGGCGCCGGTCGCGAGGTCGTAGGCCGTCACCTTTCCCGGGGCGTCGGCCTGGGGGCCGCTCTGGTCGGCGACCAGCACCGTGTCGCCGAGCAGGAAGGGCGCTCCGCTGCAGGCGTCGGTGGGATGGCAGCGGCCGATGGCGCACGTCAACGTCACGCCCGCGCCGGTGCCCCCGAGGCCGCCACGCGGACGGCGCTGCGTCCGCTGTCGCGGGTGGGGGGTGACCAGCCACCCGTCCACGACCGCGCTGTCGGGCGAGGCGCCGCCGACCGGGGGCAGGTCCACTCCGCCGATCCGCGCGCCCTGTTCGCCGTAGGCGTCCACACGCCAGTCACGCTTCCCCCGCATCAGCCCCTCGGCCGGGGTGACGCGTCGGCCCCGCACCACGATCGCCGGACGTCCCCGCCAGGTCTCGGCCGTCACCGCGCCGTGGACCCGAAAGCCCTTGCGCACCACACCGGTCGCCGGATCCCGCAACTCGACCTGCTGCGGCCGCGTAGCCCGCGCCGGGAGGCCGAACTCGTAGCCGCCCGAGGACGGCCCGGTCGGCGTGGCCACCACGACGGTCGCGCCCACGACGCCCACCTGCGGGGCGTCGTCGTCGGACCCCGTGTGCGGCATCGCGATCGACCAGGCCGGCTCCCTGCCGAGACCGGGCAGGACCGGAGCCGCGGCGGCGGATTTCGACGCGGGGCTCGTGGGGCCGCCTCACGCGAGACCGCGCCGCACGAGGCCGATTCGACGGGCGCGCCGCCTCGCCCGGCCCGGGAAGGCCACCGCCGGAATCACATTCCGCCACCAGCCCTCCGACCAAGTACGACTGTCGACATCGTCTCTGCCCAGATTCACCGCACGCGAGCCCCCGGTGCATGTGTCGATGGCCATCGAGATCGTCGAGATCCTCCTGGAATCGGTCGTCTGTCCCACGATGTGTTGCAAGTGCGGCTCTGCATGCCCAGAACAGCGACATGGCTGCAGTTCTCGGATCTGGAACCTCGGCGCGATCCGCCCCGTTCGGCGGTGCCGCGACCGGCCCGTCCGACCGGGGGAGGTTCCGGCGCTGAGCGCTTCGGCACGGTCCCCCGCCGTTGATGTACATCCCAGGAGGTGTCACCACTCACGTCCATGTGACCAACGAGGCGTGATTTCCGTACTCCCGCCGCCGCCACGATGCGATCGGCACCCGCGCCGCGGGCTCGGAACTTGCACCGACCGAAGTCGACGGTCATGGGAGGTCGACCAAGCATCGGTGGTCCATGGCGTGGGACAGATCGGCTTCGATACCGCTTGCGTGGCCGAGGCGCCGTCAACGGTCCCGTTCGAGTTGTCGACGTCACCGTGGAGTGTGCCGCGCGGACACACGGAACCGAAGGCAGGTGGCGTCCGCGCCATTGCAGCGGCCGTTTTCGTCGAGCGAACCCCTTCACCAGATCTGCACAAGAGAGTCGACTCGGGTCACGATTTTCTCGCGGATCCCAAACGCCCGGGTGCTAGCTTCGGCGCACGAGAACCTGATTCAGGTCAACTATCGTTCTACTGCCAGGAGTTCACCATCAGCATCACCGTCGACCCTCTGCGTCTCTCGAAGCCCCAGGACCCCAGCACCTATCTGGCGATCCGGACCGTCCAGGGCGGTCGCATCGTGTACACCACCCGTGTGCCGCTGCTCGAGCTGCCCACGATCCTGCCCGTGCCCGACCCGGGCCAACGTGGACAAGGACAACCGCAAGGTCGACCGCCTGCACGCCAGGCACTTCGGCGAGTACCTCGACAACAAGCAGGACTGGATCGCCCCGGCCCTGTTGGCCCACGACAGCGGCGGCTGCCTGTTCGAGAAGGTCGACGAGCAGGGCACCGTGGGCTACCTCACCGTTCCCTGGGCGGGATCTCCCCACTGCGGACCATCGACGGTCAGCACCGGGTGCTCGGCGTCTCGATCGAGAAGCTGCGCATCACCGAAGCCATCGCCGGACTCGATCGGGAACTCGCGCGCAGGGTCAGTCCGGAGAAGGGCCTCAAGATCGAGGCGGACCGGAAGAGGTTCGTCGGCCGCATGGAGCGTCTCAAGGCCGAGTACGTCGGACTCGACATCTACGTCGAACCAGACCCGATCAAGGCCCAGCAGATGTTCGTGGACGTCGCCGACAACGCCAAGGGCATCAGCAGCGCCGCCGGCGCCCGGTTCGACAGCAACAAGGTCGCCAACCGTACGCTGTCCGACGTCATCGACCACCCGCTGCTCAAGGGACGCGTGGACCCCGAGCGGGATCGCATGACGCTCAAGAACCCCAACCTCATGGGCGCCAAGCATGTCGCGGACATCACCCGCGCCGTCATCGCCGGTCCCAGCGGCCAGATCGGCAAGAAGGCCGAGCAGACGCTGACCGACGGCGAAGTGATCGAGAAGGTCGAGGACTTCCTCGACGTCATCTCCGACGCGTTCGCCGACCTCGCGGCTCTCACCGAGGACGACCTCGACGAAGAGCCCAAGGTTGGCGACCTGACCATGTCCCAGCGGTCGCGGCGCACCTCGTTGCTGGGTTCGGTGGGCATGCCTCGTGTCCTGGGGGGTGTCTTCCGGGAACTGCGTTCGGGTGACAACCCGGCGTTGCTCGACGATATCGCCGCGTTCTTCAAGCGTCTGGACCCCCACATGGGGGCGCCGATCGCCGACAGCAGTATCTGGCGTACCAGTGCCACCGGCGTCGACTTCGAGCCGAACGCGTCCGCGCCGATCATGAGGACGCAGAACATCATCCACCTGGTGGGCGTCATCAGCGGTTGGTACACCAGGCCTCCGGCCGCGTTGTGACCCGGCTCGGCGGAGGGCGTGCCCGGCGCGGTCCGCCGAGGCGCCGGTGCCGGCCGCAGCCGGCTCAGCTCCCGGGCTCGAAGGCGGCGGGGAGCGTCGGGCCGAGTGTCACGCCGCAGCCGTCCGACCGTGGAAGGCGCCGTTTCGTCGGCGCCGTTGTTCCCGGCCCCGCGGCGTCCCGAATCGATTGTCCGATATCGGCCGCGCGACGGAATCAGCAATTCTCCGTGCGCGGACGAGAACACCCCCTTTCCTTGTGAGTTGGTCGCGTGGATGAATTTCTGAGGCAAATTAGTGATCTGCAGCCGTTCTGGGACTCCGAGACGACGGACGAAATGCAACGGCGTGGCGCCTTGCTTTCCGGGAAACTGGAGCCATGCGTCAGAGGGTGGAGCGGCGACCTCGCGCAGGCGATCGGCATTCCCTTGGACGATCTCGGCGTAAAGGCGAGCAATGGCATTACCAAGAACGCGAGAATACCCTGGCTCCGGGTCTTCTCGGAGAAGGCGTCCCCGAGTGCCACGAAGGGATGGTATGTGGTGTATCTGTTCGACGTCCCGGGGCATCGCATACATCTCTCGCTCAATCAGGGAACGACCAGCTGGGACGGTCCCTCCCTGCGGCGACGAAGCCATGCGGAACTGAGGGCGCGGGTCGCCTGGGCCCGCCCCCTGGTCGCGGCCGTCGCGGCCCGACCGGACCTCGTCGACACCATCGACCTCCAGGCCGGTCACCGGGGATTGGCGGGAGGCTACGAACGGGGGAACGTCCTTGCCGTGTCGTACGAGCGCGCCCACGTCCCGCCGCCCGACGTCCTGGCTCGGGACCTCCTCTTCATGGTCGGGTTGTTGGGTCTCGTCTATCGGGCCGAGAAAGCAGTTCCATTCATTCCCGGCGACGTGGGGCCCGAAATTCTCGAAGCCGAGATGGAGGCGGCGAAGACCACCGACAGAAAAACCGTGAAGACGGCTGGTCAGGGATTCGGCGTCCTGACCTCCGGGGAAAGAAAGGCACTCGAAGAGCACGCCGTCGCGATGGCCAAGCGACACTTCGAGGACCTCGGCTGGGATGTCCAGGACGTTGGTTTGCAGGAGCCTTTCGACCTCTTGATGACCCGCGACGGGGAAATATTGCGGGCGGAGGTCAAGGGAACGACTTCTCACGGAGGCCAGGTCGTCCTGACAAGACGCGAAGTCGAGAAACAACGCGAATTCGCCCCTGCGAACGCACTCGTGGTCGTGCACTCGATCGAATTGGTTCGCGGCGCCGGCCGGCCGGTCACCCGGGGCGGGATCCTTGCCTGCGTCTCCCCGTGGGAAATAGCGGAGAAGGATCTGACCGTCGTGTCGTACACGTACAAGACGGGTCTGTAACCGGGCGAACAGGGCCGAACCGTGTCCAGTCTCCATGAACTCGGCCAGGCTCATGTGCTCTGAGCCGCATGGGCCTGGTTGAGTGGGACGGCCCATGCCGTCGGCGTCCCATCCAAGTGGGCCCGAAGAAGCGTTCTTTCGCCGCTGTGTCACACGATCCAGGCCCGAAGGCGTGCCTTCCGGCCCATGATTGCGGGTTCGGGCCGGCTTGCTGCTTCCGGGGCGTCTCGTCCTTGGCGTCGAGCAGGCTGACCCGATCCCGAAGTTCCGTGCGAAGTCGGCTTGAGCAGAGGCGGGTTGCCGTCATCGGAGATCGCTTGGCAGAGAGGTGCCCCGTGGCGGGAGGTAAACAGTCCTGCCAGTGCCACTACTTCGGGGTCATAGCAGGTGGAACAGCCCGCGCGAGTGGTTGGGATCGGCGGGTCTCAAGCCGAGGCGTCGAGCCCGCTGTTCCCATTGCTGTCAGTTGTGCCCCTTCACAACCGGAAAGGGTGGCACCGGGGTCGCCTGTTCGGCCCTGTTGGGCTCACGTAAGAGCCTGCCGCCTTCGCCTCGCCGCGTCGTTGACGTTCTTCGCACACTTGTTGACGTTTCGTGCGCGGCGTGGGCGCCTTACGGAATGTGCTTCCGCCAGGACGACCTTGCCGGTCGAGGCCGGGTCGAGCTCGGTGTCGAGTTGGGAAGTCGGTCCCGTACACGTGCCGAGTCCACGTCGCCCATCAGGAGGAGGGCGCTCGCTTGGTGGTCTCCTCGGCTTTGTCGCGACCCGGACACCCGGAACGCTTGCGGGAACAGTTGGAGGGTGTGGTGTGGCGGGTTCGCACGGGCAGCCAGTAGCGGGAGATGCCGCCGGAGTTCGGGCCCGGTCGACGGTGTACGTCCGTTTCCGCGCCACCGCCGTTCCCGACCATGTCCGATCGGTCGGCTGCGGCTGCGATGCCGGCCGCATACAGGGGGAGCGCGCCGGGTGCGGGCGCGGGGCTGCACGAGCAGCGGCGGGAACGGCAGCCGCAACCAGTGGTTTTACCGAGGCTACGTCGCGGGATCCGGCCGATACCGGCTCCGGCACGGCGCCGACGGGCGTTTCGCGTTCGTGGCACTTCGGCTCCGGTCCCGATCCTGGCTTCGGATTCCATGGCCGACCTCGTCCCGGCCGGCGCGTGTCTCATCGCACCGGCGCGCCGCCGGTCGGATGCGCCGAACGCGGCGAGACGGGTCACTCGACCCGGGTTCTCCACGTACGTCTGCACGAAGTACGTTCCGCCGCGGCTCCAACGCGCGCGGCCGTGGCGTCGGATCGGGCTCCGCGGCTGTTCCCAGGAGCGTCGGCGAGGACGGATGATGGAGGCGCCGTGCGGACCGTCTGCAATGCGAGTCTCGGGCCGTCTCGACGGAACTCATCCCCCGCACGGAGCCGGACCGCCGGAAAGAGGAACCGCGGTGATGCTCGTTGGGCTGCTGCCGTTGTTTCCCGAGACCTGGACCGTGCAACTGCCCGGGATCTTCAGTGGGGAGACGACGTCGGACTTGGAGTTCGGGTTTCCGCCGTCGGTCAGGAACGTGACGAAGGATGCCGGCCGGTCGAGAGCGGCGATGATCGCGGGGGCCTCGCTCTCGGGGACGCCGGGGATCGTCTGCTTGAATCCGAGCGCACCGGTTTCCACGAGGTCCCTGCGGTTGCCGGCGGGGATCGTGGTGTCCATGTTGGACAGGCTGGGGCTGAGCAGGACGGCGCAGTAGCGGGGGTCGCCGGCCGGGCCGACGAAGGTCCGTTGTCCGCCGCGCATGTCGTGGGAGGGGGTCTGCTCGGTCTTGCAGACCGGACTGGCCTGGGGATAGAGACCCCACACGTCGAATCTGATGTTCTTGCCGGGCGCGCTGCGCCCGGGGGTGGTGTTGGTGACGGTGGCCTTGGCGGAGGCCGCGACGACCAGGTCGGTCCGGCCCGGTTTGGCGTTGGTCGGATCGGCCCGGAACCCGCCGTCGGACTTCGCGGCGTAGGAGAGGACGTAGGTGTAGCCGTCCGCGTCCGTGATGTTCAGGCTGCCGTCGAAGCCCACGACGCCGACCGGGGCACGGGGACCGGACGAAGAAGGCACCGCAGCGGACGAAGGAGCAGTCGACACGGAGGTGTTCGAAGGCGACACGGATGTGTTGGTCGTGGTGGTCGACCCCGAATCACCGCACCCCGCCCCGCCGAGCAGCACCGATACGACGACAGCGACACGTCCGGCGGACAGGCCCATACGATCCCCTGCGGTTCGACGACCGCAGCGGCGAGACGCCAAGCGGGCGCAGCGAATGAGTACCGCTTCCGGAAAGGGGAGCGTGGAACCAGCCAAGCAGACGCCGTGCCGTCGGGTGCGCATTACCGCGGAACCGGGAGAGGAAATCGACGGCGCTCGTCCCGCACTTCTTCGCCGCGGCCCGTGCTTCGTTCGACCATGCAGGGGAGAGGTGTCGTCCGGCGCCGGGGCCTGGATCAGCTTGACCTCGGTGGCCGGGACGTGATCCGCAGTGGCCTCGCTCGAGGTCGGCCGGGAGCCCGAGGCAGATCAGGCCCGCCGGCACGGCGACGGTCCCGTTGCGGGCCCCGCGGCTTGGATGTCGCGCAAGTCGGCAGTCCTGGACACGGCCGAACCCGGGGCCCTCCGCCGGCGCGCCCGGGCCACGTCGAGGGACCTTCGACAGTGAACCGCAGTCGCAGCGCGAGTACTTCGGCCTCGGCGCGTGCGGCGAGAAATCGGCGTGCGCTCCCCTGCGCGCGCGGTGCTCTTGTCACGGCCGTCGTCGACGGCGTCCCCGTACGCGGTGATGGCGGCCTGCGGCCCAACGGCGAGCGTGTCCTCCTCGAACCGGGACTGCCCGCGACCCGACCCGCCCGACCCGCGCGATCTGCCCGACCCGCGCGATCCGCAGCCCTGGCGGGCCGAGTTCGAGGTGCTGTGCCTGGCGGCCAAGGCCGTTACGGGCGAGGCCGGTGACACGGTCGAGTTCACCTACGGCAAGCCCGTCACCGAGGCCAGGCTGTGGATCACCAACCCGAAGGAGATCGCCCACGCCGCCGACGGCACGATCACCGCGGACTACACGATCGAATACGGCGACCGCACGGACAAGGAGTCCGACGCGACGATCACCGTCACCGCCGTCAAGGGCCTCGCCTTCGCCAATGCCCCCAGGGCTGCGCCATCGACACCGGCAAGACCACGATCACCTGCCACAAGACGGAGAAGATCGGCAGCATGCCCAGGGCCCTGCGGCTGCGCGGCACGCTGTCCGGGAACGAGCAGATCGTCGAAAGCGGTGTCACCGGTAAGCTCCCCGAGACCACCCCGGAGGACAACACCGACCGCACGGTGTACACCTACCGGATCGGCACCGCCACCACCGCGCCCGCCACCCCCGCGTCCGGCGGCACGCTAGCAACCCCGGCACCGCCGGCCAAGGGCCGCGAACTCGCCGACACCGGCGCCGACGACACCACACCACCGCGATCGCCGCCGGAGCCGGTGTCCTGGTCGTCGCCGGAGCCGGAGGCGTCCTCTTCGCCCGCAACCGCCGCCGCGCCCACCAGTCGTAACCACACTCCGCCCGAAGGCTCCCACGGCACCGACCCGCTCGCGCAGTGAGGGCCCCGGTCGTGGGGCCTTCCCCGTCCGACGTCCGCGTCCGATCCGAGAGCCTCGCCTCGCGAGGGCGACCGCAACCCGCGACCGCAACCCGCGATCGCGGACGGGCGAATCGCATGTGGGGCGCGAATGTCAGTGGTTCGTGTGGGTGGGTTCGCCGAGAGCCGCGCGCACCCAGTCGTGGGCGCTTCCGGGATCGAGGCTTGCGAGAAAGTCTGTGAGCGAGCCTTCCCAACTGCGTCGTGCACGGTCGGCGGCGGCTGCTGCGACGGTCTGCCGCGTGTCCGGGTCTGTGCAACGAATCAGGGTGACGGCCGCGTGCGGGCCGGCTTCGGCGAGGATCTCGCGGGCCTTTCCTTGCGCTCCGATGTGTCTTTGACGCACATGGGCGGTGTGGACGACGTCCTTGGCGCCGGTCAACATCGAGAGCAGCCCCATGAGTCCGATCGTCTCGTCCACGCGAGGGAGACGGACATCAGGGCGTGCGTAAGACCGCCGGCCGTCAGCACGCGGGACCGGGTCAGCTTCAGCGACCCGTCGGTGTTGCCTGTGATCACGACGGCGGTTGCTCCGTCCTTGCGTGCCTTCCTGCGGAAGTCCCGCCCGAGCGATGCCAGCATGTGTTCGGCGCGTCGGTGGTCGTCGAAGCCGGCGAGGACCACCGATTCCTGCCCGGATTCCGTGGCCGAGTCGGGGGCGGAGGTCATGTGCACATCCTTGGCGGCCGAGTGACCCAATCAAGACCTGACCACAGGGCACTGCCGGGCCTACGGGGAGTGGGCTTACCACTCCATACCAGCACGTATTGCTCGACGGTGCAGCCGTAGAGCGCGGGGGGCGGGCGGGCGCGGGCGGGCGCGGGCGGGTCGCCGGGGCGCCTCGCGCGTGGGCCGAAATGTGTTCGAGCGCGGTGGCTTCCTCGGCGAAGTCCGTCTCCCCTGCGGCGAGGGACGGACCCGGCCGTCACATCCACCAGGCTCTGTGTGCTCCTCGGGTCAGAGTGGGACGCACGAGACGGCAATCCGTTGCACCGCGTTGTTGCCGAAACCGCCGCGATTCCAGGACTGGGTGAGCGGCTGTGTGTTGCCCAGCGCATCCGTCGCGCGCGCACTCAGTACGTGGGAGCCGACCGTGGCCGGCCACTTCGCGCTCCATGCCCGCCAGGCCCATCGATGGGCGTCTTCCGGGGCGAGGTCCGCCGTTGTCCAGGTGCGTCCGTCGTCCGTGCTGACCTCGACCCGGGCGACCGCTCCGAATCCGGACCATGCCCTGCCCTCCAAGAGCACCGGGCCGGGCCGTACCACCCGCGCCCTCGACATGAAGTCCGGGAATCCGGGCGGAATCATCAACGCCCGTGGGGCGATTCGCGTCACCGGTTCACCCGGTTCGTCACGACTCTGTCGATACCGGTAGGCCACCGCCTGTTGGAAGCCCGCGAAGGGCGCGGTGACCAGCGTGATCTCCCGCAGCCATTTCACGTGCGCCATCCCGTACCAGCCCGGCACCACCAGGCGCAGCGGAAAGCCGTGTTGCGGGGGCAGCGGCATGCCGTTCATGTCGTACGCCACCAACACCTCCGGCTCCGGATCGCTTCCGGTGCACACCGCCGTCGGCAGGCTGCGCCGGTAGTCCTGCTCGACGCCGCGCTCCACGCCGTGGTCGGCCCCGCCGAAGACCGCCTCGACGGCATCGGGCTCCATTCCGGCTTCGGCGAGCAGCAGGCGCAGCGGTACCCCGGTCCATTCGGCGGTGCCGACCGCCTCGACCAGCCACGGCTGACTGACCGGTCGGGGCGTCAGCCGTGCCCGGCCGTTGCCCGCGCACTCCATCGTCACGCGATGGGTGACGGCCGGGAGGGACCGCAGCGTGCGCACGTCCAGGGTCAGCGGTGTCCGCACCCGGCCGCCCACCACGAGCCGCCAGTCGTCGGCGCGGGCTTCGGGGATGTCGTAGTGGGTGAGCAGGTAGTGCAATCCGGGTGGCGTCACGTCGTGGCGCAGCGCCTCCAGAGGCAGGCCGTGGTTGCGTGCCGCGAGTGCCAGTTCGTCCGGGCCGATTCCCTCGTCAGGACCGGCGATTCGCGCCGGGGGGCTGATGTCGTCCATGCGGTGGTTCATTGATTCCATGGTGCGCTTCGGCCGGAGTCCGGGCATCCGCTGCGGATGGAGGGTGATGGCTGGGCGGGTTCGGTGTGCTGAGGCCCGGTCCGCGTCATCGCGATCATCCCGACCGGCTCGCGGAGGTCATGTGTCGGATCGGGCTCGACCCCGGCTACGCGCTCGTTGTCCGCCCTGTGGCCTGCTCGCCTGTGGCCTGCTCGGTCTTCGGTCGTGCCGCGCGCACGTGACGCCGCTTCGCGTCGCCGTGTGACACCGGTGACCGGTGGTGTAGGTCTCATCGCCTTGCCGTCACAGGAAGGGGGCCGCCGGCATCTCATGCTCGACCGACCACTACAACTACAACGAGGAGCGCACGATGACCGCTCGGTTGAGCCTTTTCAGCAACCCGACCACGACTGCCGCCAAGGCTGCGGGGCACTTCGGTCTGGCCAGCAAGACGATCCTTCAGGAGTCGACGCTGCCGGCCGTGACCCAGAAGTTGGTGGTGCTGCGCGCGAGCCAGATCAACGGCGACGGTTACGCCACCGACGTGTGGAGCAAGAACGCCGCACACGCCGGGGAGACCTCCACCCGCATCAACCTGGTCGCGGCCTGGCGGGAGTCCACCGTGTTCACCGACGCCGAGCGCGCCGCCCTGGAACTGGCCGAGCAAGGCACCCGCATCGCCGACGCGGCCGGTGGTGTCACCGACGAGGTGTGGGCGAATGCCGCCAAGCACTACGACGAGGACCAGCTCTGCGACCTCGTGATGCTCATCGCCCTCATCAACGCCACCAATCGCATGAGCGTCGTCATCAGGCAGCGCGGTGGCGACTACCAGGCCGGCTCACTCGGGTAGCCGGAAGCAGCCGATGTCGCCGGCCCGAAGGGAACGCCGTGCCGACATCGGCTACACGATCCTCGGCCGGGCGTGGACGTACCGGTGCCACCGCCCCGGCGATGGTCCGTCGGGCCGCGCCGGGGGAGGACCCGTCCGGCGGTCGGCGTCTTGAGACCGGGACAAGACGCCGACCCGGCCATCAGAGGCCGGGCCGGCGGTCGGCGTTGTGCCTTGATCGTTCACGATCGACGTGTTCGGCTGGGCGGACTGGCCTTGTGCGACCACCCGGGCGTTTCTTGTGCGACCACCCGGGCGCCGCTCGAAGCCGGTGGGCGCGTCGTTCCGTGCCGTGAGGCCGTGAGGCCGTGAGGCCGGGGGCCGTGGGTCCGTGAGGCCGTGGGTCCGTGAGGCCGTGGGCGAGTGCACCGGCGCCCGGGTGGTGTGTCGACTGTCGCGTCGGTCAGTCGGTGCCCGACTCCATGGCGGCGCGGTCGAGCATGAGGTCGCCGTCGCTCTCGACCCTGCCGCGGGAGGCGATGACCTCGGCGCCGCCCTCGGGCATCGCGCCGATCAGTTCGGTGGAGGTGTCCTGGGCGGCGCTGATGAGGGCCGCGTGGGCGTGACCGACGATGCCGAGCAGGGCGTACTGCTCCAGCTTGGCCCGGGAGTCGGCGATGTCGAGGTTGCGCATGGTGAGTTGGCCGATCCGGTCCACCGGGCCGAACGCCGAGTCCTCGGTGCGCTCCATGGACAGCTTGTCCGGGTGGTAGCTGAACGTCGGGCCGGAGGTGTCCATGACCGAGTAGTCCTCGCCGCGCCGCAGCCGCAGCGTCACTTCACCGGTGACCGCCGTACCCACCCAGCGCTGCAGGGACTCCCGGATCATCAGTGCCTGGGGGTCCAGCCAGCGGCCTTCGTACATGAGGCGACCGAGGCGCCGACCCTCGTTGTGGTACTGCGCGAGGGTGTCCTCGTTGTGGATCGCGTTGACCAGGCGCTCGTACGCGGCGTGCAGCAGCGCCATGCCCGGGGCCTCGTAGACGCCGCGGCTCTTGGCCTCGATGATCCGGTTCTCGATCTGGTCGGACATGCCCATGCCGTGGCGTCCACCGATGGTGTTCGCCTCCATCACCAGGTCGACGGCAGTGGCGAACTCCTTGCCGTTGATCGCCACCGGGCGACCTTGGGCGAAGGCGATCGTCACGTCCTCGGTGTCGATCTCGACCTCGGGGTCCCAGAACCGCACGCCCATGATCGGGTCGACGGTCTCGACGCCGGTGTCGAGACGTTCCAGGGTCTTGGCCTCGTGGGTGGCGCCCCAGATGTTGGCGTCGGTGGAATAGGCCTTCTCGGTGCTGTCGCGGTAGGGGAGGCCGTGGGCGAGCAGCCACTCCGACATCTCCTTGCGCCCGCCGAGTTCGGAGACGAAGTCCGCGTCGAGCCATGGCTTGTAGATGCGCAGGTTCGGGTTCGTGAGCAGACCGTAACGGTAGAACCGCTCGATGTCGTTGCCCTTGAACGTCGAGCCGTCGCCCCAGATCTGCACGTCGTCGGCGAGCATCGCCCGGACCAGCAGGGTGCCGGTGACGGCGCGGCCGAGCGGCGTCGTGTTGAAGTAGGCCCGCCCGCCCGAGCGGATGTGGAACGCGCCGCACGCGAGTGCGGCCAAGCCCTCCTCGACCAGCGCCGCACGGCAGTCGACCAGGCGCGCGATCTCGGCGCCGTACGCCGACGCACGGCTGGGCACCGAGGCGATGTCCGGCTCGTCGTACTGGCCGATGTCAGCGGTGTAGGTGCACGGGACGGCCCCCTTGTCGCGCATCCACGCGACCGCGACGGAGGTGTCGAGCCCACCGGAGAAGGCGATGCCGACACGTTCGCCGATGGGCAGAGAGGTAAGAACCTTGGACATGGAAAGAGTATGCCGGACTCTGCATGAATATGCAACGAGGGCTGTGTGGCCGGAACTGATGGCTCAGGCCGCCGACTTGGCTCGCGGAAAGAGCCCGGCGTTCCAGGCCCGCCCGGCGCTCTCGTGGCCGGACCGACCGGCGGCAGGCCGTACGGCGTGGGGTCGACGTTCGTGAGAATGCTGCCGCGTCGGGTGGAGGCGGATGCGGTACCACGGACGAAGGCGATCACGCTCGCGGCGTCGCTACCTTGACGTGCACGGAGCCCCGGTCGACTCGCGTCGTCGGCGAGCGCGCCCGGCCGGACGTCGCGGGCGGCGGCGGGTTCTCGGCCAGGCGCGGCGCTCCACGCTTCATGCTCCACGGCCGTGAACGCGCGTGGCGACATCGACGTCCCGAAGCTCGAAGTACGCGCAAGTCATCCGATCCCCTGAAGGAGAAGCTCATGCATCGCATTGCCTTACGCCTCGGTGTGGCGGCGGCCACCATGACGGCCCTGGCGGCTGTCGCGGCGGGACCGGTGACGGCAGCTCCCCATACCTCCGATCACTCGGACGCGGCGACGTGCACCTCCGTCGCCGTCACGCGGTTCAATCACACCGGGTACAAGCGCTGCGATACCCGCACGATGGATGCCGACTGGAACAAGGACGGGAAGGTGGACGAGTCGTTCGTGGTCGCGCCCGACCGAACGATTTGGCACGTCAATCCGTCCTCCGGCGGCTGGAAGGAGATGCCCTACGGCTTCCACGCCGACGACATGTTCGGCGCCAGGGCGGAGTACGGGATGCTGTGCGTCAAGGTATGGCTGAAGCCGGGGATATTCAACGAAACCCTGATCTACGCCTCGTGCTTCAGCGACGGCTCCTGGCACCCGTGGTGGCGCTTCTACGTGTGAGCGAGGGCGCGTCGACCCGGTCCGCTCCGGGCGACCCGCCTGTCGGCGCGCGAGGCGGGGGTCCGGTGGTGGAGCGGCCTTTGGTCGTTCCGCCACCGGACCCGGCTTGCGCGGTCGTTAGAAGTGCGTGCGCGGGAGGGAGTCGTGCCCGTGGGGGTTGTCTTGGACGAACTGTTGTCCCTGGTAAGGCGATTGTTGTCCGAGCCAGAGCCAGAGCCTGAGCCCCAGCCCCAGCCCCAGAGTCAGAGCCCCCGAGCCCGAGCCCGAGTCAGAGGCGGAGCCCGGGCCCGGGCCGGGGGTCTGGGCCCATGTGCGTCGACGTACTCGACAAGACCGCGCCCCCGCAGGTGCCGACCGGATGGCCGGTTCCTTGGTCGCCCAGGTCGGCTACCAGCCGGAGACGCGTTCCCAGAAGGTCTGAATCGGCGGTGCCGTGTTCGTGGTCGATGCGCCGTCGACCACGTGGTAACCGCGGTGTTGGGCGGCGGTGGCGCAGGCGTGGTTGGGCAGGATGCGCAGTCGAGTGCCGACGGGCAGGTCGGGCAGGTGGGCGCCGTCGCGGGCGGTGAGGGTGCCGTGTTCCTGGCTTGCGGCCGTCATGAGCAGGTCCGGTATGAGGTTGCCGTCCAGGTCGGTGACCAGGCCGTAACCCTGGTCCTGCGCCTGGACGGCGGTGCCTCGGTCGCGGGACATGGCCATCCAGCCGCCGTCGGTGACGATCCACCCGTGCTCGCGGCGGTGGCCGATGACGGTGACGACGACCGACAGGGCGAGATCCTCGATGCGGCAGACGCCGATGCCGGCCATCACCAGGTCGAAGAAGACGTAGTTTCCCGCGCGCAGTTCGGTGACTCCGTCGAGGTTCTCGGCCGCGTGGGCCGTGGGGGTGGAGCCGACACTGACGGTGGTCACGGGCAGGCCGGCCGCGCGCAGCCGCTCGGCCGCGGCGACGGCGGTGTCGCGTTCGTTCTTCGCCGCCAGGCGCCGTTCCTCGGCGGTGTAGGCGTAGTAGGACTCGCCCGCGTGGGTCAGCACGCCGTCCAGGCATCCCGCGTCGTGCAGGACGCGGCCGATCTCGGTGAGTACGGGGGCGTCGGGCTTGACGCCGCCCCGGTGGCCGTCGCAGTCGATCTCGATCTGCGTGGGGATGGGAACGCCGGCCCGGCGAGAGGCTCCGGCGACGGCTGCCGCCTGCTCGACGCTGTCCAGCAGGATCCGCAGGGTGACGCCGCGGCGCAGCAGCGCGAGGACGCGCGTGAGTTTGTGGGGGTCGATGCCGACGGCGTAGGTGATGTCGAGGTAGCCGCCGTCGGCGAACGCCTCGGCCTCGGCCAGGGTGGAGACGGTGACCGGGCAGGGCGTGTCGCGCGTGAGGCCGGCGACGTCGAGGCTCTTGGCCGTCTTCACGTGGGGGCGCAGGGCGACCCCGAGCCGGTCGGCCCGAGCCGCGAGTCGTTCGATGTTGCGCCGGGCCTTGTGGACGTCGACGACGGCGAACGGGGTGTCGGGGTCGGCCAGGGTCCGGGTGGTGTCGGGGCCGGTGACGCCGGCGGGGCTGCTCACAGGGAGATGTCCATCTTCTTCAGGAGGGCCAGGCCCAGATACAGGTCCTGCACTCCGATTCCGGAGCTGTCGAAGACCGTGATGTCGTTGTCGTCGGTGCGTCCGGTGGCGTGGCCGGTGAGTACCTCGCCGAGCGGGGTGAGGGCCGTCCGCGCGGGGGCGTGCCGGCTTTCGCCCATGCGGCGGGCCTGCTCGGGCAGGTCGCAGAAGACGCGGGCGCGCCCGAACAGTTCGGGTGGGAGTTCCCGTTTGCCGGGGCCGTCCGCGCCCATGCAGGAGATGTGCGTGCCGGGGCGGACCCAGGCGGCCTCGAACAGCGGCGGGTCGTCGGTGGTGGCGGTGGTGACGGTGACGATCACATCGGCCCGGGAGCAGGCTTCCTCGGCGTCGACGCCGCGGGCGTGGTGTCCGTTCGCGGTCAACGCCGCGGTCGTCCGCTCGGCGCGCTCGGCGCTGCGTCCCACGACCAGGACCTCGGTGATGGGCCGCGTGCGGCTGACGGCCTCGACCTCGTAGGCCGCCTGGTGGCCGGTGCCGAAGACCGCCAGGGTGGTGGCGTCGGTACGGGCCAGCAGGTCGACGGCGAGGGCATCGGCGGCGGCGGTGCGGTAGGCGTTCGCGCTGCCGACCTCCAGGACGGCCGCGACCCTGCCGTTCGTCTGGTCGAAGAGCAGGAGGGTGGAGTGGTGGCGCGGCAGCCCGTGTTCCGGATTGTCCGGCCAGTAGGTGCCGATCTTCACCCCGGCGTGCGTCGCGGACGCGGACGGCTTGAGGGTGAACCGGTTGCGCGGGTCGGATCCGTGCACGGCGAGGCTGGGAAAGGACGTACCGTCCACCGTCGCGGCGAACGCCGCGCGGGCCGCCTCCATGGCCAGGTCCGTGTCGACGAACGCGGCGGTCTGTTCTTCCGTGATGTACAGCAGGTGGCGCGTGGTCGGTGGCCGGCCGGGTTCGGACGCGGGAGCGGGTACGGGCACAGGAGCGGCCGCGGGTACGGGGCGGGTGGTCGAGCCGGCGGCGGTCACGAGGCGCCTTTCACTTGGTGTAGTTGTAGACGGTCGCGCGGGACACGCCGAGCAGGTCCGCGATGGTCTGCGCGGCATCGCGCGAGTCGAAGTGGCCCTCCTGGTGCAGTTGCCGCACGAGTGCCCTCTTGCTCTCCCTGCTCAGCGAGCGGGGGGCCGCCGCGCGCTCCGCGGCCAGTTCCTCCACCACCCGGCGCAGCTCGCGGGCGTTGCGGTCGCGGAGGGTCTCCAGCGACTGGTCGCGGTGCTCGGTGTCCGTGGCCACGAGGTTCGACAACGCGAGGGTCACCGGCGACAGCACCGACACGTCCAGGTTCAGGCAGAGGGCGGCGACGTACTCGCCGGCGGCGTTCCTGATCCCGATGGACGTGCTCTTGACCGGGCGGCCGTCGGGGAATTGGTTGGGATAGTTCTGGATGACGCTGGGATAGTTCGGGTCCTCGATGCGGGCCAGGCCCAGCTCTGTGACCGAATCCCCGACCTGGCGGCCGGAGAGGTTGTTCTCGATCGCCCGGATCGCGTGCTGCGGATTCCGCAGATCGTGCAGAACCACTTCGCACAGACCGGGAAACATGCGGCCCAGTGCGACGGCGATCCTTTCGACCTCACGGATGAGATGCTCGTCCGCCTCGGTGGAGGCCGCGGCAGCCGTGCCCGTGCGGTCCTCCGCTTCCGGGCCGTCGATGCGTTCCATGAGGTCCTCCCGGCCTTTTGTATTTACTGTCTATGGTTAGACAATCAGTCTAAGAAGATCGTTCGCTGGTTGTCCAGCGGGCCTGTCGGCCGGCGAAGCGACCCGTGTGGGCTGGGGTGCCCGTCCGGTCCCGGGTCGACGCCTGGGAACACCACCGACACCCAGTGCTTCGCCTACGACGGCAACCGCCGCCTCAAGGAGACCTGGACCGACACCGCCGGCACCACCACCCTCCCGGCGCCCAGTGTCCCCGGCGTCGGCGGCTGCGTCACCCAGACCCCGACCAAGAACACCGTCGGCGGCCCGGACCCGTACTGGCAGTCCTTCGACTACGACGTGGTCGGCAACCGCACCAAACTCGTCGACCACGACGTGATCGACGATCCGGCCAAGAACGTCACGACCGAGTACGGCTACCGCCCCGGCGCCCAGGCCGGCGACCGCACCCACCGCCTGGACGCCGTCACCGTCAAGAACGGCACCGCCGCCCCGGTCACCACCAACGTGACCTACGACCAGGCCGGCAACACCAAAACCCGACCCGGCACAGGCGCCAACCCCCAGGCCCTCACCTGGGACGAAGAAGACAAGCTCACCACCGTTGCCTCCGCAACCGGTACCAGCGAGTACGTCTACGACGCCGACGGCAACCGCATCATCCGCCGCCAGAACGGCAAGAGCACCCTCTACCTCGAAACCGACGAACTCACCACCAATACCGACGGATCCGGCCCCGTCGTCGGCACCCGCTACTACCCCACAGCCGGTGGTGCCACCGTCGTTCGCAACGGCTCGGGCGCAATCACCTTCATGGCGACCGACCACCACGGCACTCCCAACAGCATCCTCGACGCCGCCGGCCTCACCGCCACCCGCCGCCAGTCCAAGCCCTTCGGCGAACCCCGCGGCACCCAGCCCACCCAGGCCAACGGCCAATGGCCCGACGACAAGGGCTTCCTCGGCAAGCCGATGGACACCACCGGCCTCACCCACGTCGGCGCCCGCGAATACGACCCGGGCCTGGGCCGCTTCATCAGCGTCGACCCGATCATGGACCTCGCCGACGCCCAACAGATGCACGGCTACACCTACAGCAGCAACAACCCCACCACGGTCAGCGACCCGACCGGCCTCGCCGAGTACGACCCCTACACCCCCTACAAGGGGGGAAGCGGTGGCGCCGGGGTGACGAACCCGCCGACTTCGAACCGGCCCCCGGTCTATTGCGGCAACGTCATGTCGTGCGGAGACTCCGGCGTAGACCAGACCACTACTTCGCCCACGGCTCCGGGAGGCACAGCCGGCTGCGTCAACTACTGCATGCGGCCTCCGACCAAGCCGGGTACCGGGAACAAGGGAAACGGAGTTCCTGGAGGTGGAAAGAACTCGCAGTTCACTGGCCCACGAACCGTGCCTCAGACTCCTCAGCAGGTCAGTTGGTGCGGGATCTGCCTGGTTAGTAAGCCGGCTCCAGCGATGACTCCGGCTGAAAACCGTGGACCGGACCCCTTGATACTCGAGTGGACCCCGGACTGCGGGATCGACTCCCCGTTGCTCAATGCGGGATGCTCGTCGTCCGGCGCGCTGATGACTGGCGGTGGAATGGCGGTTTCTATCCCCAAGGGAATGATCCAAGATGTTTACACCGTGGCTCCTGATGGGACTCGAGTGCGTGCCCCCGGATTGCCATGGCTCGTCAAGACGGGAAAGATCACGTTGTGGGGCGGAGTGGCTACGTCGGGCGTTTCGAACTTCGTGGCCAACATAGGGATGGGGTGACGGCACGAGGTGTTGCGGCGACGGTGGCGGAGACGGGTTTTGACGGGGCTTATGTAGGTGCTGTCACATTGGCAGGTGGTGCGGCAGGGGCCAAAGCAGGCCTAGCAGTAGCTCCTTTCCTTGGACCGTGGACAGTTCCCGCTGGTGCGGCCGGAGGAGCCCTGCTCTTCGGGGGTGCTGCGACGATCACGTCGCCTTCGATCAAGAATGCCTTCAAGGATGGCTATCACAAGCTGTTTGGCTGACGTTCGTGGGAATGGGCGGGTACATCGTGGTGATACGATGTATCCGCCTCCTGATGGTGTAGGCGCAAACGATGAGCTCTTCGTCGCTCTTGGGCATCTTTGTTGGATTCGCGGGTTGTTCGAACGACTGAAGGGTTCATTGTGGTAGCCCTGGTGCCTCTGGCAATTCTTTCCCTGCTTTCCATGTGGAGTTTGTGTTCGATTTGGCGTAATCCCAAGGAGGTGGAGGCGCCTGATGCCGCGTATCGGATTTTTTGCTTTGGGGCGGGAATTCGCAGAGGAATTATCAGAGCGCAAGTGGCAATCTGTGGCATTTTGTGGTCTATTTTGATAGGATTCGGAGCCTCTCTTTCGGGGGGTGATGAGCTCTCGAATGTCTTGGCAGTCATTACTGTGATGGGAATCGGTGGCGGTGCGTTTGTATTTGCTGTCATCGGCGTTTTGATTGTCGTGATCAATCGCCCGAGGTGTCTGGTGCCGCCGCATATGCGTCAGGATTCAGGACTGCTCAAAAAGCGTCCCCATGCCTAAGAGTGTGTCTCACATGGGTGCCGTTTGATCTGCGGCATGATGGTTGCTCATGGGGGTCGATGATCTTTCGCGGCGGTTGGTGCCGGACGGGTTGT
>NZ_JBSFEO010000048.1:0-90462 GCF_053594475.1 Embleya sp. NPDC001921 | reverse complement strand
ACCGGGGCGGGGGCGGGCCGGGCCCGGTTGGGGGCCGGCCGCGACCGAGCCCCACCCGCGCGACACCCGCTTCGGGGCGGTCGAGGCGGCAGGCGGTCAGCGGCGGCCGGTGGCCAGGACGACGAGGAACTGACCGCCGCCCGCCTCGATGTCGGCGGTCACCGGCAGCCCCGGTACCAGCCGGGAGAACCGGTCCACCAACCAATCCGCCGCCTCCTGGGCGTCCTTCCTGGTCGGACACCGGCCCACCATCTCGCGGCCGCCTTTGCGCTCCAGCCTCCCGGCAACGGTGATCAGCGGCGCGGGTTCGACCACGTACAGGCGATCCGGCCAGGGGATGACCACCTTGACCGCGCCCTTGCGGGTGTTGCACCCGCGGTGCGCGAGCCGCTCGGCGACCTTGGCCTTCCGGTCGGCGGTCCGGCTGTCGACACTGGGCCCGCGCGGGTCGTTCACCGACTCGTCGGGGTCGACCGGTTCGTCGCACACCCAGCACCGCCAGCCGTCGCGCTCGGCTACATCATCAAGGAGAGTCACCCGAGCAAACTAGCCTGCCCGGCCGCCACCCCGGTGCACCAGGCCCGGTGCCGTTCGCGTTCCGGTTCCTGGTCCTGGTCCCGGTCACCGGCGGCATCCTCCCCAAGGATCTGTCCTTGAACCGGCGCGCGGTGCCGCTCTTCCGCGTCGATCCGGCCGAGTTCCAGCTTGAACTGTCCCTGCCCGCGTCGTTGGACGGCGCGACCTGGTCCGGGTCGTGCGCAACAAGCGGCGCGAACTCGATCTCGTCGCAGTGCGCTCGGTCTACTACTGCCCTCCGACCCGGCCGCGTGTTGCCGTGCCGGCGGCCCGGTCAGCGGGACAGCGGTATGAGTACGAGCAGCGGTACGAACAGGGTCCACTGGGGCAGGGTGAACACCGCGCCGCCGAAGGCCGCCACATTGACGGCGAAGAACACGCAGGTGAACGCGGCGGCGATGAACCAGGCGAGGGCCAGGACCGGCCGTGCGGCCGTTCGTTCGGCGCGTGCGGCCCAGGCCAGGGTGACCGCGAGGGCGGCGAGCAGCAGTGAGCACAGGTGCCACAGCACGCGGAAGAGCTGGACGACGGAGTCGTCGAGGTCGTCGGCGCCGAGCAGGGGGTCGACGAACTCGGAGGTGCCGAACAGGTGAAGTCCGGTGATGCCCGCGGCGAGGGCGGCGGCTGTCCACAGCGGCCAGCGGCGGCCGGCCGGGGTCGCGGGGGTCGTGGGGGTGATGATGGCGGTCTTTGGCACGGAAACCTCCGGTGTGGGGCGGGAGTTCAGCGGATCTCGATGCCGCGCGAGATCATCGCGGCCAGTCGGCCGGCCAGTCGGGGCGTCGGGGATTCGCCGACCAGCGCGACATGGAAGAACACCGCTCCGGCCAACGTGTCCAGGACCAGGTCGACCGGCGTCTCGGCGGCGATCTCGCCGCGCCGTGCTGCCCGGTCGAAGACGACCGCCAGTCGGTCCTTCGACGGGGCCAGGAAATCCGTGCGGATACGTGTCCTCAGGGCCGGATCGGCGGCGAAGTCGGCGAGCAGCCCCGGCAGCGCCGCGCCGCCGGCCGGTGAGCGGAACTCGTCGATCAGGGATTCGAGCAGTTCGGTCAGGTCCCCGGTGAGTGTGCCGGTGTTCGGGATCGGGGCGTCGTCGGTGGTGGTGAACACGGCCTCGAAGACCAGTTCCGGCTTCCCCGACCACCGCCGATAGATGGTGTCCTTGCCGACCCCGGCGCGTGCGGCCACGGCCCCGATCGAGGTCGCCGCGTAGCCGACCTCGACCACCAGAGCCACGGTCGCGCCGATGATCGCCGCGTGCGACCGGGGATCCCTGGGACGCCCCTTGAGGGGAGGAGAGGAACTCATGGCCTTACCTTACGGGTCGACCCGTTTGGTTAACAACCGCCGGGTGAACCGAACCCCTTCACCGCCTCGGGCGCAACGGTCCGATCGCCGGCGACGGGGCACCGCGGTCGCGGCGGAAGGTGGCCGGGTCACGCCGAACTCACCCGGACGAGGACACCGCGCCCGTGCGCTCGCGTGGTTGACAGCGATGAACCCGATAGGGAATGAATGGAGAGCGGGCGCCGCCGTGTACCCGCGGTCTCCCCGGGCCGGACACCTTCACCGACGTGAGGAAGAACTCCGATGCCCATCTGTTCCGATTTCTGTTCCGATTTCACCGTTTCCGTCGTCCTGGCCGGCCCCCGGGCCGTGGTCACACCCGTGGGCGAGATCGACATCGACTCCGCACCCGACCTCGAACGCGCCCTCCACGAGTGCCTGAACCACCACGCCGGCGAAGTCCACGTAGACATGAACGCGGTCCGCTTCTGTGACTGCACCGGTCTGGGCGTCCTCCTGCGCGCACGCAGGCGCGCCGCAACCCTGAACGCCACCGTGTTCCTTCACGACCCGACCCCCGTCGTGGCCCGCCTCCTGGCCCTCACCGACACCGGCCGCGTCTTCGGGATGCCCCTCGCGGCGTGACCTGACCTCCGACGCCGACGCACGTTGGACCGCCCAAGCACGTTGGACCGCCGAGCGCGGCGGTCCCGGGTGCCGGAAATTCGTTCCGGCCGTCGGCCCGGATCCGCGCCACCGCGGTTCCGCTCTCCGTGGTGGTACGCCTGCCCGGCGTCGATATTTCGCCCGGCGTATCCCCGAACGCGACCCCGCGGCACGTCGCGGGCACCGAGACGGTGGAGATGTGGCTGTCGTCGGGTGCCGGGTCCGCCTTGGCGTCGAATATTCGTTGCGCTGTTCGGCGCACCCTCGGGCGCGGGAGTCTCCGACCGAATCCAGTATTGCCGACGAGAGACTCCCGGCAGCATGGAAATCCAATGTGCCGGAGGCCCTGACGAGGAGACTCGCACGAGCAGGGAGAAGGAAATGGATTGCGCGCAAGAATCCGATTCCCTGCCTCACGAAAAACAGGCGGCGGTCGGAAAATGCCTGGACGACGTCGCCAAGATCCTGGCCGGTGCCCTTGTCACCGTCGCGGGCGTCATGACCGCCCTCGGACTTACCAGCGACATCGTATTCGTTGCTCTCAACAACGAGTCTTGGCCAATCCATGTGGTCTCGCTCTGCGCCATCTCGCTATCGTGTGCAGCATCGTGGCGTTGTTGATCCGCCCCACCCGCAGGGGCATCCTCTGGGAAACCATTGTGCTCATCCTCGGCGTGATCTTCTATATGGTCGCTCTCAGCGTGGCTGTGGTCGGCGCCGCCGCAGCCGCCGGCGGCAACGGTCGCCCGACCATCAGCGACGTCAAACTCACCGGACCTCCGCCGGACATCAAGCTGAGCTTTCGAATTCATGCCGACGGAGTCGAATCCTGGTCGAGTATCGAGGTATACGTCAACGCCATGGCAGCCGGCGGTGACGTGCCCGAGGACTCGATCAACCTCTACGAGAGCCTGCTCAGGCCCGACGACAAGGGCGTGGTGGAGCAGCAAGTCGATATTCCGATCTCGCTTCCGACGGGGGCGGTCGGTGTCAGCATCTTCACCAACAACACCGGAAACCCGTCGGATCTTGATTGCGGAGATCGCGCACAACACGGACCGTCCTGCACGAATATTCGGATCACATAATGCCCCACCCATCCGCGGCCGGAACCACCCGAGCTTCTTCGATCGGACCGCCTCCGAGTCGCCGTCCGCCGGGTCGTCGTCCGAAACGATCCTCGCCGAAATCGACGGGAGGGCGGGAGGGCGGGAGGGCGGTTCTACGCGCCGACGGTCGGTGTGCCGGCGTCGATGCCGAGCATTTTGGCGGAGAGGACCACTTGGTCCATGGCACTGGTTCGCCACGATGTGGTCCTCGGTCGCGAGGATCCGGTCGAAGTCGGCGAGGTATTCGCCGGGCGTCGCGGAGCCGGGATCGGGGGAGATGTAGCCGGGCGCCATTCCCGGGAAGACTCGCGCGGCGCGGCCCGCGCCCACGCTGAACGTCTCGCCGGTGCACGGGGCGTTCTCGTCCGCGAGCACCGCGACGAACGGCGGGCCGTAGTCGGCCTTGCAGAAGTGTTCGAGGAGGGCCCGCAGTCCGTCGTCGGGGATCTCGGCGGTCAGCCGGGTGTACGCGGTCGGCATGATCGCGTTGACCTTGATCCCATGGGCCAGGCCGTCCTGTGCGAGGGCTCGGGTCAGACCGAGGACGCCGGCCTTGGCCGAGATGTAGTGGCTGGTGTGCGGGATGCCCAGGACCGACGTCGACGACGAGTTGACGACGCGTCCGTACCCTTGGGCCCGCATGATCGGCCACGCGGGCGCGGATCATCTCGACGGCGCCCCAGTAGTGCACGTCGACCATGCGGCGGAACTCGGCGTCGGGGATGGCGTCGATCTCCCCACCGCCGGAGATGCCCGCGTTGTTGACCGGGATGTCGACGCGGCCCCAGGTCTCGACCGCGGCGCCGATGACGCCCGCCGCGTCGGTGGTGATGTCGCGCGTACCTGCCGGCGGGGTGTGTCGGGACGGGTGTCCAGTCTCGGTGGCGTGGACTGGATGCGGGACGAGGGTGTGTTGGCCGAACAAACCGCCGAGTACGCCGACTTCGCTGTGCGCGGGGATATGGCGGGTCTGGCGGACGCGGTGATGCGGGCCGCGGGCCGCAACGGCACCATGACGGGGCCCGGCACCGCCGGCACCGCGTGGTTGCGGGCGTTGCCCGACGAGGACCGACGCGAACTCGCCCGAATCTGGGCCCATCGCCTGGCCGCGTTGCCCGACGACGGGCAACACGAGGGTCTGCGCGCCGAGTTGCTGATCGTGGCGGGCGGCGTGGTCCGCGGACTCGATCCGGATCTGTTGGCCTACGAACGCCGCTCGCGGCTGCGCGAACTCGGCGGGGAGTACGTCTACCGGGTGCAGTATCGGCTGTGGGAACCGGCCGAGGCGGAGGTCGCGGCGGGGCGGCCGATGGACCGGGATCCGTGTGCGGATCCCACTGCGCCTCGGCTCCGCGAACGCCGACTGGATCGAGGACTCTCGCGAGCGCCTGCGCGCTGTCCGCCAGGCGTGGGGTGTGTAGAACGGGGACCCGTCGGCGGTTCGAAGAAAGCTCGCGACCGGGAACCCACCGCCGACCGACCCGGGCCCTACGCCGTGCCCGCCGAGACGAGGGCGCGGGGGTTCATCATCGTCGAATGTGTCCCGATCGTCGACTTCGGTCCCCACGGGCAACACCGGGCCGAGTTCTGCGCCCGGGACACACCGGTCCCGATGTCCGGGGCGGGGTGGCCGCATTGCGCAGTCCGGCAACGACCCGGAACGTGTCCAAGCCCGGAATCGCACAGCGTTGCCTGGACCGGTGCAGCCGTCCAGTGGAGCCGCGGGGGCCGTGCGTGCGATGCTCTGCGCTCGTGTCATGCGACGAGGCAGGCTGAGCAGTTCAGGGCCGGCCGACCAACGGGGGTATCACATGCAGCCATTGAGTGCCGAGGATCCGCGCCGGGTGGATCGGTTCCGGCTGGTGGGGGTGTTGGGCTCCGGGGGCATGGGCAGGGTGTTCCTGGGCCGGGGCGCGGACGGTGCGGCGGTGGCGGTCAAGGTGGTGCGGCCGGAGTTGCTGGACGGCGGGCAGGCCGAGTTCCGGCGCCGGTTCGTCCGCGAGGTCGATGCCGCCCGCAACGTCGGCGCGGCGTTCACCGCGGCGGTGGTCGACGCCGACCCTGATGCGGAACTGCCTTGGCTTGCTACCGAGTTCGTTCCGGGGATCTCGCTGGGCGAGGCGGTGGCGCGGTTCGGTCCGCTGCCCGAGGCGTCTTTGCTGGAGCTGGCGGCAGGTCTGTTCACGGCGTTGGCCGGGGTGCACGCGGCCGGTCTGGTGCACCGGGACATCAAACCGTCGAACATCATCCTGGGAGTCGACGGCCCGAAGGTCATCGACTTCGGGATCGCCCGCCTGTCCGGCGCGACCGGCCTGACCCGGACCGGGCAGACCGTGGGGACTTGGGGGTTCATGTCGCCGGAGCAGTTCGAACGCTCCGACGTCGGACCCGAGAGTGACATATTCTCAGCCGGCGCGGTCCTGGCCCACGCCGGCACCGGGCGCCCCCCGTTCCCCGGCGACTCCCTGCCGGTCCTGTTCGCGAACCTGACGACACGCGACCCCGACCTGGCCGGTCTGCCCGGCTCGCTCGTACCGCTGCTCGACGCCGCGCTCGCCAAGGACCCCGCAGCCCGTCCCGCCGCGGGCGCGGCCCGCGCGATGGTTCCCGCCCCGCCCACCCACGTCGGAGCGGACGCGGGCTGGCTGCCGCCGGCGGTCACCCAGGCCATCCTGCGCGCGACCGCAGGCCTGCTGAGCGCCTCTGCCGAGCCCGGCACCACCGAGCCCGGCACCACCGAGCCCGGCACCACCGAGCCCGGCACCACCGAGCCCGGCACCACCGAGCCCGGGACCGCGGCAACTCCCCACGGGCACACGGCCACCGCGCGGACCCTGCCGGCGCCGGTGGGCGTCGCCACGCTCCCCGACGCCGGCGGCCGCACACCCCCGGTGGACGAGCCGCCGCGAGTGGACCGGCCCTCAGGCGGGTGGGGTTGGGCCGTGGCGGAGGTCATCGGCTTGCTGTGGGGCCTGGCGTTGATGGTGTTCTGGGGGTTGCCAACGCACTTCGAGGACGGGAAGCCCCTGACCTTCCGGGAGTTGACCACGATCTGCGTCCTCGGCGTCGGCCCCATGCACTGGGGGCTTTCGGAGTTGCTCGCCAGGGGACTGCCCAAGAAGACCGCGGCCGTTTCGGCGAGGGTCACGACGGGCGTATTCGTGGTGATGTACCTGGTGTACACGGTGTTCACGGCGTGATCGACGTCAGTAGAGGTCAATCGAACGTCCGCTGGTCGTTCGACCTTCAGGGCGCTGTACCGGCAGCCCGGTCCGGGTGCGTCGCATGTCCGAGCCTTCGCCGATGAGCCGAGACGTCAGCGGCCTTCGCCCGATCCGGTACTTCGACCCGAAGGGCCGTGGAACGGAGCGAAGGCCGTGGTGACGAGTCCGCCGCACAGGCGGGAGCGTGCTGCAGCGTTCGGCGAACTGTCCCTCTTTCGAAGCGAGTTCCATGCCCGTTTGACGCGCGGTGATCGCCACCGAGCGCAGCGCCCGCTCGTACGCCTCGTCGACCCCGCCCACACATCGGCGCGCCCGCTCGCCGCCTTCCGCGTCTCACGGACACCGAACACGATCAATCCTCCGCCACTGTCGGCCATGGCCGCGACGTTGGGGCAGTTCGTCTGCGTCGGCCCCTTCATCGGTGGCAGTTCCGACTTCCAGTCCCGATCGTCGGGCTCCGCCACCTTTGCTGCGCATGCCGCGTCCGGCAGGTCTTCAGTCAGCGCCCGGTTCGTTGCGTGGCCGGCGTAGGCGTTTACGCGTCCCGGTGCTCAGTAGGCCGCTCCGGCGGGGTGTTGGTCGGGCATCGCCGGGGCGAGTGGGTGGTTTCGGTCGCGGTACCACGCGAGTTGCTCGACGACGGCCGTGTCGACGGTCCTGTCGGCGGCCTTGGTGATGGTGGCGGTGAGGCCGAAGTCGTGGACGGTGGGGCGTCCTTGCCCGTCCCACCAGCACCACGCCGCCTGAACCTCGTCCCACAGGTGTCGCGGCCCGCTCTGTAGAACATGGGGGGTGTGGCCGAGGGCGAATCCGGCGGCGGCGGTGGAATGGCCGTGGCCGGTGTCCGCGGCGTGCAGCCACAGGGTTCCGCCGTCGTGTCCGTTCGGGACGGGTTGGGCGAGGCAGTGGGGTACGTGCAGCCCCAGGACGAAGCCGACGGGGTCGAACGGCCCGGCGACCACGTCGTTCCAGCCGAGCGAGGTCGTGGACGCGGCGGCGGCACCAGCCCAGTCGGAGGGGAGCGACGCGGCGCCGTAGTGGTGGCGATCGGGGCGTTGCCACCGGAGTTTCATGAACGCGGTGGCCATCGTGAACGGCCCACTCGCGCACCGTCCGTCCTCGTCGACGACCAGGCGCAGGGCGCAGTCCCCGGTGGTGTAGTCGGTGCCCCAGGGCATGACGATCACCGCGCCCGGCCTCGCCTGCTCGATCCACGCCGCGGGGATGCGGCGCACGCCGGCGGTGACTTGGACCCGGTCGTACGGGCCCCAGGCCGAATGCCCCAGGACACCGTCGCCGGTGACGACCCGGACGGCGTCGCCGTACCCGGCCCGCGCCAGGTTCGCCCTGGCCTGATGTGCGAGTTCGGGGTCGATCTCGACCGAGACGACGTCGCAGCCGCGCGCGGCCAGCAGCGCGGCGCTGTACCCGGTCCCGGTCCCGATCTCCAACACCCGCATGCCCGGGTGGGCATCGAGGTCGAACAGCATCTCGGCGACGGTCGAGGGCGCCGACGCCGACGATGTCGCCAACCGCCCCGCGTCGTCGCCTTTGTGCCGGCCGTCGTCCCACCGGGTCACCAACGCACGATCCGAATACACCGCCGCCCGCCACGCCTTCGGATCACGGCGGCGGTCGACGACGACGTCGCCGTCCTCCGGCCAGACCCGATCGGGGACGAACTCCCCCCGCGCGACTCGCTCGAACATCGGCCGCCACCCGTCCGGCAACACACCCTTTTGTGCCAACAGCGCCGCCAGGGAGTCGGATCCGACCACGGTCACGGCTTGCGCCGCTGACCGGGCCCGGGAGGCGTACTGCCGTCCTTGGACGGATCACCCGGAGTCGGATCGGGCTCCGGCTGCGGAGGCTGAATCGGAGCGGGCGAACCGCCGTGATCACCGGGCATCGCGAACCACCTTCCGAGCGGCTACTGACCGCACCCTAGTAACCGCGGAGCGTGAGCGTCAATACGCTGTGTGCAACCGGCGAACGGACGCATCCCCACCGTTCGGGCGGGGTCGATGCTCGTCCACGGTTCCGTGCATGTCGTGCCGTGCGGAGGCTCATGAGCGTGATCAGCGCGTTGCCGGGACCTATTCCGTTGCGGTCGACATTGCGGGCCGCATCCCCAACGGCCGTCCCCCGACACGGCCGACAAGCTTACCATGCCCAACACGCCCCCCACGCAAGCCGGATCCGGGTCCGTGGCGTGGACGGTCGAGAACCGTCCTTACCGCGGTTGGACGAACGGTGTGGTTCCGTGAGTGAGCAGCGGATATGGGTGCCATGTCTTGGTTCGGGCATCTGTGGCCGGGGTTTCACCGATGGTCATCCCTCGTCGTGATCTCCGAGGGCCCGCTCCGGGAACCGTCACCGGTGCGGTGCCGTCCATCCGGACATCGACGTCGATACGGCTTCGGCCCGGGTCGACGACGCGAATACCCCACACAAGTCACACAGGGGTCGGAGCGGGGGGCCCGGTCCAGTCGGCGGTTTCCGCGAGGGGGGTCCTGCGGACGACTGGGCGGGATCCGGCACGGCCTGAAGTCCACCCGGCGCGCACGCGCGCGGGGCATCGAAGCTTTGGGAAACGCGGGGATCCGGAGACAGAATGCGTTATCGACACGAACAGCCCTATCAGTCGTATCCGCAGCAGATGCCGCCGCCCGGGGGCGAGCGCAGACGCGAGGAGGGACACGGCAGGCTCATGCTGGTCCTCACACTGGTGGGTACGCTCGCGACCGTGCTCAGCGTGCTGGTCGCGTTGGGCATCGGCCCGCTTGACGTGACGGGCGACGGCGGGAGCGGGGGAGGGGTCGACAACCCGCGTGCCGGCGGGGATTCGGGTCCCAGGGACGACGGCAAGCCGGCGCAGACGGGCGCGGCGTACGTCGAGACGGTGAACAGGATCTGTGGCGACAAGATCGACGGCATCACGCGACGGGTCACCGAACTCAACCAGGCCGTCGCCGATCAGGACCTGAACGCGGTCGGTCTGAGTCTGTCCCAGGCGAGTACGGAACTTGCCGCGCTGACAACGCGCATCAAGGGCGTCGCCTTGCCGACCGACCCGAACGAGGCGCGCCCGCTGCGGGAATGGCGGGACCTGTACCAAGCCAACGCCGAGGCGATGAGCAAGGCCTCCGGCGAATGGCAGGACGGCAACTACGAAGTCGCGAGCGCCACGTTGGAGGGCGCGCCGAGCGCCGCGGCGGACGCGAAGGGGGACGAGGTGCGCATCTCCTGCCCGTGACGCCGGTGCGGGTGGTGTGGACGGTGCGGTCGGCGTGATGAGGGGTGCCGGGGTTGCTGGTACGGCGACTGCGGGGACGCTGCGGGCGGGGTCGGAGTCGCCGGCCCCGCCCGGGTCCGGGAATTCCCTTGGTGCCCAGAGGAGTTGGGCGGGGGCTGCACCTGGTACACAAGCCGGCGTCGCTCTCGCACGTCGAGGCGGCGGCGCTGCCGATCGTCGGGCTGACGGCGTGGCAGGGCCTGGTCGACCTCGCCGGCGTCGGCGAGGGCGACCGGGTTTTGATCCACGGCGGAGGCGGCGGAGTCGGCCACGTCGCGATCCAGATCGCGAAAGCACTGGGCGCGCATGTGATCACGACCGCCGGCGGCGACAAGCGGGACTTCGTCGAGCAGTTCGGCGCCGACGAAGTGATCGACTACACCAGGGTCGACTTCGCCGAGGCCGTCCGCGACGTCGACGTCGTACTCGACACGATCGGCGGCGACACCGTCGAAGGCTCCCTCGCCGTACTGCGCCCGGGCGGTCACTTGGTGACGGCGGTCGCCGAGGACGACGCGGGGCTGATCGCCGCGTACGAGGCGGCCGGGATGCGCTTCAGCGGCATCGCGGTCGACCCCGACCCGGTCGCCCTGCGAGGTCTCGTCGAACTGGTCGAACAGGGCGGGCTCCGGGTCCACGTCCAGGAGACGTTCCCCTTCGAACGCGTCGCCGACGCACACCGCCTGCTCGACGCCGGCCACCTCCAGGGCAAACTCGTCCTCACCCTCTGATCCTGTCGCGGGGACCTCGCGCGCGCGAGGCCCCCGCGAGACCCACGCGTCGAGACCCACGCGTCATGAAGACTGCACGTCGGACTGCCCGGTGTGGGTAGGCATCGGGAAACCGGGGCAGCCCCGGAGCAGTGGTCCGCCGACAAGACCATGTGTCAGCGAGACGGACACGCCCCGGGCCACTTCCCGGTTCGTGAGCACCGGCGGACCCGCACCGCACCAGCGGATGGGAGACAGGGTCGGTACGGACACGTCCCGAGGCTCGTGTTTCACGACGGGTGTGCGCTGCGGGCCGTCGCGGTTTCGGGGGCCGGTCGTGAGGGCGTGCGGGTGGCGCGGGCGGTGGCGAGGCCGGCGAGGAGGCCCAGGGGGAGCGCCGAGATCCATACCAGGGCGGGAGTGGCGATGCGGGCGAGGGCGAGTCCGGAGGTGGGGCCGATCGCGGTGCCGATGTCCTGTGTGGTGGACAGGGCGGCCTGGTAGGTGGCACTGCGTCCCGGTGGGGCGTGGCGGGTGATGAAGGCCGAGGTGGCGGGGCCGGAGATCATCATGCCGAGGGAGGTGACGAGGACGGCTGTGACGAGGGCGGGGTAGCCGAGTCCGGCGGCGGCGAATCCCGCGAGGCCCGCGCCCTGGAGCGCGGCGCCGAGGAAGAGCAGGCGACCGGTGTCGTGTCGGCGGGTCCAGCGGGTGATGGGGAGTTGGAACACGATGATGGCGAGGGCGTCGATGGCGAACAGGGCCGCGTAGGCGGTGGCGCCCAGGGGGTGGAGTTCGCGCAGGAGTACCAGGCCGTCGGCTTCCCACCAGGTGAAGGTGATGCTGAGCAGGCTGCCGCCGAGGATGAGCAGTGCCAGTCTGCGGTCGCGCAGGATCCCGGTGACTGCGCCGTACACCTGCGCGGCGTTCTCCCCGGTGTCCTTCTCGGCCGTCTCCGGGCCGATGACGCGGTCGGGGGGAACGACGACGAGTACCGTCAGGGCTGCGCCGACGAGCAGGACGCCTGCCGCGGCGAAGACGCCCGACAGCGAGAAGGTGACGGCTGCGGCTCCGAGGATCGGGCCGATCACCCCACCGACGCTTGCCACCACGCGGGTCAGGCCGAACGCGTGGGCGAGGTCCTCATCGGCGTGCAGGTCGCCGATGAGCGCCGCGATCGTGGGGTGGAACGCCGACTCGAAGAGCCCCGCGGCGAGGAACAGACCGAGGGCGGGTATCGGGTGGTGCACCAGGAAGAGGCTGCCGTAGCCGAGGGCCATCCCGGTGGTGGACAGCAGCAGCATGCGGCGGTGGCCGATGCGGTCGGCCAGGGCGCCGCCCGCCAGACCGCCGGTGAACTCGCCGACGGCCTGGACGAGGAACAGCGCGCCGGCCGCCGCTCCGCTCAGCCCGCCGACACGATGCGCCCACAGGATGACGAAGGGCAGCATGACGCCGTTGGCCAGGGCGCCGAGCAGCCGGACGACCAGCAGTCCTCGGAAGGCCGCCGTGACCTGTCGCTTCGTCGGTCCGCCCGGTGATTTTGGCGCCGTTGGGGTCACGTCGGGTTCCGCGGCGTGAGGGCGGGGCGGCGGTCGGCGGTCCAGTAGCCCTTGGCGAAGACGTGGTCGGGTCGGACGCCCGCGCCGTGCGCGAGTTCGCGGAGCGCCCGCGCCGCGTGGGCCTCGGTGAGGAGGTAGACCTGTTCGAAGCGGCCCGCCCGGAACTCCTGTGCGACCGCGGCGAGAAGCGCCCGCGGGTCGCCGGCCGGGACGCCGTCGCGCTCGAGCCAGCGCACCCGGCCCGCCGCGATCGGGACCCGGTCGGCGGCAGACTCGGTCTCGACGACGACGGCGGCCTCCTGGCCGGCCGGCAGCGCCTCGGTCAGGGCCGCGATCGCCGGCAGGGAGGCTTCGTCGCCGACGAACAGATGGCCCTCGGCGGGCCGGAGTCGCAGTTTCCCTCGGGGGCCGACGAATTCCACGGGGGAACCGGGTTCGGCGCTCGCCGCCCAGGTGCTGCCCGGGCCGCCGCCGGGGTGCAGGACCGCGTCGATGTCCCACTCGCCGGCCTGCGGGCGGGCGTACCGGATGGTGTAGTGCCGCTTGACCCGGCTTCCGCGGGCGTCGGCGAGCAGCACCTCGATGTCCTGGGCCGGCAGGGGAGTAACGCCGGTGAGGGTCGGGCCGCCCAGGGTGAGTCTGACCGTGCGGGGGGTGAGGTGGTGCCGGGCCAGCACCGTACAGCGGTGGGTTGTCTTCATGGGGTTTCCCTGTGGTGTTCGGGGACGGCGGGACATGCCTGTGGCGCCCCGCCTCAATTTCGAGGCATCGTGCCTCGATATGAGGCTAGCATCATTTCGAGGCATCGTGTCTTGATAAGCTGGTCGCATGTCACGCACAGCCCACGGACCGGCCACACCCGGACGCCCCCGCAGCGAATCGGCGCGGATCGCCGTTCTCCACGCCGTCGACGACATGCTCGTCGAGCAGGGGTACGCGGCGATGACCATGAAGGGCATCGCGGAGCGCGCCGGAGTCGGGCGCCAGACCGTCTACCGGTGGTGGTCCACCAAGGCCGAGATCCTGCTGGAGGCGAGCACATCCGACGCCGCCCACGAATTGGCCGTCGAGCCGCAGGCCCGTCCCGCCGACGACCTCCTCGCCTTCCTCGAAGCGCTGACCACCTTCCTCACCACCTCGCCGGCCGGCCTCGCCTACCGGGCACTGCTGGGCGAAGCGCAGCACGACAGCGCGGTACGCGATCTCGTCCGCGCCGCCGACCTCGTCGGCACCGCCACCTCGGCCGTGCTCGCTCGCGTACGTCCGCACGCCCCCGCCATGCCCACTCCGCCGCTGGCCGCCGCCCAACTCGCCGGCCCTGTCGTCGCCGTCATCCTGGAGACCGGGGACCCCCTGACACCGGCCCAACTCGCCGACCACACCGGGCTCCTCCTCGGCGCCTGGACAGCGGGCCGCCCCCCGCGCTGAACCGCCCGGCGCGACCCGAGCCCGACCCGATTCCTTCAACCACGCGGCTGTTCGCCGTCGTTCGGGTCCCGACCGGCGAGGCGCCTCACCCCGGACACTCATGTGAAAACCGCGCCCGGCCGGAAGTGCTCCTCGGCGCGTCAGCCGGCCGGCGCCGCGCTCTGCCCCGTGCCCGTGCCCGACTCCCAGACCCGGTGCCCGGGTTCCGGGTTTCGGGAGCAGCGGTGCTGCCGGTGCTGCCGGTCTTGTGTCGGGGTGTCCTGGTGGTGTCCGTGGTGTCCGTGGTGGCCGTCGGGGCCGGTTCGATGTGCCGGGTGGCCGGTGGCGGTTCGGGTCGATGGGTGCGGTGGTGGGGCCGCGGAGCGGACCGGGGTCCGGGTCGGGGTCCCGGTGGGGCCGGTGGATTTCTTGCTTCTGCCGGACGTCACCGCGGCCCTGGACGCCCCTGCACACTGCCGGTTTCTCATCGACGAGGCGGTGCTGTCCGCGGTGAGTCCCGACGGTCGAGGGCGCCGACGCCGGGTCCACCTTGCATGCCGGTGGTCAGAGTTCGATGCGGTACCAGGTGCGGTGGTCGTGGAACTGCAGCCAGGCCTGATCGTCGCGGCAGACGGTGCGGCGAGCCCATGTGGCGGGCCGCGTTCCATCCGGGAGCCGGAGCGAGGCTGATGCCACAGGCTCGAGAGGGCCGTTCCGGCCTTGGGTGAGCGTGACGGTGTAGTGGCCCGGAATCTTGCGCGGCCCGGTGTCAGCGGCGAGGAAGGCGACGTTGTCGCCGTCGACCAGCACGGCGGACGCGAACGGGATCGGTGTCCGTCGGATCCGGTGGATGCCGATGGCATCGATCTCCACGAGAGGGAATCCGGTGTAAGGGTAGGCCCAGGTCTGGTCGGACCCGACGTTGACGGCATAGCAGTCGGCCCAAGTACCAGGGCCGATGGGGTCGAGCGTCGCGTACCAGGCGGGAGAGCCGTCGCGGGTCCAGCGGACGAGACCGGGCATCGGCATGGTCATCCGCGGCGCGGGCCGGGGCGTGATCGCGGAGCTGCGAGCGCGGCGCCGGTTCGCGGGGAGTTGCGCGCAGACGACGGCCTCGTCGCCGTAGCCGGTCCAGATGTTGTCGTGCTTGTCCGTGAGCAGGTGCTGGACGTCGTCACCCGCGTGGAATGTCGTCAGCGGTGTGCCGTCGTTGCCCACGATGAGTGCATTGTGAGGGATTTCTCTTTCGAGGGCTTCGAAGGTGGCCGCCGGTGGCCCGGAGGGCATGCGGCAGCGCGCGGCGGCGAGGACGAAGCCGCTGCCCAGCGAGTCGATCCTGGGGAAGCGCATGTCGAGGTCCGGCAAGTGCACTTCATGGACGTCGCTGCCGTCCATCACCACGATCAGTGCGTCGCAGGGCCGGTGCTGCTCCGGGGGCACACGTTGGTTGCATGTCGCGCCCGGCGGGACGAGCAGGGTGACGATGCGTCCGTGGGCGTCGACGGTCGATGCAGCTACCTGCTGATCGCCATAGCGGTCGGGCAGAGAGGCGTAGGGCGCCAGACGGTGGGGAGTTGCGGTCACGGGCTTGTCTCCCGGGGCTTGTCCTGCTGATGTGTCCGGGCGCTGCGAAGGTGTTCGGCGGCCTCGGGGTCGGTGGTGTCGCGCAGCGTCCGGACCGCGTGGATGCGTCCCCGGCCGGCTACACGTTGAGCCAGTGTGTGGACGGCTTGGTCTCCGTCCGGCTGGGAGCGGTGGAGTGCGATGGCGGCGTACCGGGCGAGTTCGTCCAATGTTCCCGGTAGGAGCAGCGGTTCACGGTCGCGCGTGTCCCCGCCCAGGGTCTGGAGTACCAGGCCGATCTTCACCGCGGCTCGACAGGTGCCGTGTTCCGCCGACTCCCGGCCCAATCGGCGCAGGCCGCCGGACGGCAGGAGGCGGCGGCGGATCTCGGCGCCGAACTCGTCCGCGACGTCGATCGGCGAGCAGGTGGCGAGCCGGTCGTGGAGATCCCGAAACCCGCCACCGCGGACAGGATCCGGAGTGAGGAGCAAGTCCTCGACGTGGTCGGCGAGTTCGATCCCCGTAGGATGAACGACACCTTGGCTGTCGTGCCGCGCCTCGCCAGGGCATCTGCACCGCCGCCGACGAAGACGGGGCGGGAACCGCCGGGGCGAGCATGGGGAAGAAGATCGCCGAACCCCGGCCACTGACCATGTCCGAAGCGGTCGCGGAGGATGAGCGCGTGATCGAGAAGGATGGGATGATCGCAGGCGACACCGCCGTCGCGCACCCACCACGAGTCGGTCACCGACCGGAGGGCTGACCGCCCTTTCGTGTAGTCACGACGTGGATAGTGCCCAATACGACGCGTCTTGGCAACCGAGCCCTGCGTCGACGGACTCCGCTGCGCCGGGCATCGTGCTCATCCGATGCACCATCCAGCACATCCCAACCGGTTGCTCGCTCGCTGATCCGCGCCCTGGCCGGCAGCGCCCACGGTCCTGGTAGGCGTGGAGACGGTGACCAAATCGGATACGCCGCCGCCGGCAACGGCCGCGTGGTCCCGGCCCGCATGTTGATCGGGCGTGGACGTGCGGAGGAGGCGATCGCCGTGCATTGCCTGCCGGGTGCAGGCCCCGATCCTGTGGGTCCGTGGGCCGCGAAGGCCCAGGACGACTCGCCGGCCTGACCGGCGTGGACGGGATTGGGCGGGAGTTCATTCAACGTGGTCGGCGTCGGGTTCGTACTCCCAGGTCCAGTCGCTCACGCGGCGGCTTCGCGGGCGGCCTCGTCCAACATCGCGGCGAGCTCGGCGGCGGCGGGCCGGGCGGCCACCAGCGTCTCCGCGTCCGCGATCGCCTGCTCGAGTTCGCGCAGCCGCCGCGCGCGAGCGGGCACATGTCGCAACGCGACGAACACCGCCCAGCGACGCAGGAACGTGTGCATGGGCACGGTGCTGTCCGTCTGAACGGCCTCCCGCCAGGCCCCGTGGAACTCCTGCTCGAAGCGAACGGCCGCAGCCGGCTCGAGCGAGAGCACCGCCACCCGCAGAGCCTGCTCGGTCACCGGCGGCATCGGAAAAGCGGCACGTCCCCCGACGCCTCGACGTTCGGTTCGCCCACCACGACCGTCTCCTCATTTCTTGCGACAACCCCGCCCCACCCTAATGCGGCGCACCCCTGAAGCGTCCGCCCATCCACTTACCGGCCCACGCCGATCGACACTCGTTGTCGTACCTCGTCGGCGGCCTACGAGATCGAAAACCTGCCGACCGGCGAACCGGAGTGATGCGCCGCTGGACCGTACCCCCGAGCGGTCGTTCCGGGTGACTCGCACGCCCGTTTCCGATCCCGGCCGGGTGAACGGGTCCGTCGCGGTCGGTGGTTGAGCCGTGGTCATCCATCGAATCGTGCAGCGCGCCAAGAGGTCTCGTATCGCCGCCGGGAAAAGGTGAGGGTTCCGATGGAGTCGTAATTCCAGTCGCGGTAGGTGTTACGCAGGTTTGACCACGTCACGGTGTCTTCTCCGGTGGTGATCGTCGCGGTCAGCGCCCAGCAGTCGAAGATGCCGCAGTCGCATCCGAGCAGTATGGTCTCGCCTTCCTCCGCGCCGTGCGGGACCACGTCCGGTTTTCCGCCGAGCAGGTGCTCCAGGGTGAAACCCTGGGCGTACATGTACGCCCCGGCGAGCAGCGGCGCGGGGTCCGGAGCAAATTCGTCGGCGCGCTCCGCCTGCTCCACCAAGGCGTCGGGAAGTTCCGCACGGCGGACCAATTCCAGGAACGAGACGCCGTCGACCAGGTACTCCAACACCTTGATACCCCCGCCCTCGACCGACCATGAGGGAGCGTAGGAGACCCGGCGGAACTCGATCGAGTACATGCGCCGACGCTAGTCGGCACGCGTCCACAGCCGAACCGATTTTTCATGCGCGGTGACGTAGCGGATCGATACACGAATCCGCCGCAAACCGAAGTGCGCGCGATGGACGCGACGACCGCGCCGCGTTATTCCGAGCATTGATTTTCGGATCGGCTGCAGAGCCAAGCTCAGGAAGGGGGCGGGTTCAGTCCCGGGCGGAGAGTTCCTCGGCCAGTTCCATGCAGCGCAGGCGGGCCGGGGAGAGGTCGTACGGCATCCGGCCGACCGCCTCGAGCACGCTCATGCCGCCTCCCTCCCGTGGCCCGGCAATGTTGTCGGCCTCCTCCTTGCCATCGGCGGTGTCGGGCTGCATGGTGTCCCAGGCGTCGAACAGGGCCTCTTCGTCCTTCGCCGGCCCGGACTCCTCGATGACGGTCAGCAAGGCGCTTTCGAAGGCGTGCCGCTGGGCGGCCACTTGGGCCACGCGCGGATCGTCGACGGCGACGGTGTCGTCAAGTGCCTGCTCGGTGGCGTCGAGGCGGTCGGATTCGGCCCGCAGGTCGGGGTAGGAGGCCAGGGCGATGAAGCGGGTGGCCTGGACGGCCGCTCCGAGCGGGCCGAAGATCCGCTCGGTGACCAGCAACGTGTCCAGGTCCGCCTGGCGCAGGCTCTCGGGCAGGCTCTTGAGGCGGTCGGTGACGATGTCGGGGAGCAGGCCCATTCGGCTGCCCTCGGTACGCATGCGCTGTACGGCGGTCCTTTGCCGACGCAGTTCCGCTTCCTGTTCGGAGAGGGCATTCTCCAGCCGCTCCAGCGTGGCCTCGATGCCGTCCTCGCTGTCGGTGTCGTCGGAGGCCGTGGAGGTGGTGAAGGCGTCGCGGATGTCGCCCAAGGCGATCCCGGCGTCGGCCATCTTGAGGATCCACAACAGTCGGATCATGTCGTCGTAGCCGTAGCGGCGGCGGTCGTCAGCGCCGCGCTCGGGCTCGGGAAGCAGGCCGATTTCGTGGTAGTGGCGGATCGTCCGCGGTGTAGTACCGGCGAAGGCCGCCGCGTGACCGATCTTGACCCGGCGGGGCGGGATGAAGGACGCGTACATGGACAGGGCCTTTCCTGGGCGGAGCGGGGTGAGTCCACTGGAACACATACCGCTACGGAAGGTGCAACCCCTGTTCGCGAGCCGGATGAACCGCCGCAAGGCGCGGCTCCTCGTGCGGCCACTCGGGCCCGAGCGTGTCGAGGGTGGGTCATCCCGGCGGGTGGGTCAGGGCCGCGCAAACGTCGGCCACGCGACCGGCCGGGAGCGCGGCGCAACTCCTCATGGCGATCTACGACCCCGGCGGCATGGGCGCGATGCCTTCGCGATCTGCTCCACCGCGACCTCGACCCGGGCTCGAAGTCGACCCCGATTCCGCCCCCGGGCTCGACCCCGACCTCGCCCCCGGGCTCGACCCCGACCTCGCCCCCGGGCTCGACCCCGACCTCGCCCCCGGGCTCGACCCCGACCCAGGGCTCGAAGTCGACGCTTCGCAACAACGCGGCGCCGGACAGGTCGTCATCCGCATCCACATTGCCTCGGACGAACACCGGGACGCCTGCGGGCAAGTCCGTGCTCGTCAGGCGTCTCCCGCTTCGAAGTCTTCAAGGACGCCGACGACCATTTCGCACAAGAGGCGGTGAATCGGCTGTCGCAAGAGTGCCGGTTCCGTTGAGGTTTCGAGCCCACCGAGCATCGCGGCGACTCGCACGGCACAGCTCCACGACAACGTCACACCGCTGCCGCCGTGTCCGTAGTTGTGCACGACTACCGGTTCATTGCGGGACTCGGCCTCGAGACGGACGCCGCCACGAGCAGGGTCGCGCGCGCAGCGATAGCCGACGACAGCCCGCATCGACCGATCGCGGACATCAACCCCCGTGAGGCCAACGATCAGCTCGCGGTTCAGGTCGATCATGGCAGCGGGTACATCGACGGCGCCGATTCGCCGAGTCGGCCCCACGATTTCGTCGCCGATCCACGCGCCGGCGTCATCGAGAGTTCCTCTCAGGCGGGTGCCCCCGAGGACCCAACTGTCCACACGCGGATAGAAGTAGACGTCGGCTCGTCCCGCGAGACCTGATGCGGAGTCGGAGGAGTAGAGGGCGGGTGTCGGCGTGTAGTTGTAGCTCGCGATCCGAGCCCGGCCCCGGACGAGCGCCGCGTTGGGAGGATCGACGTACAGGAGGACCCCCTTCACGAGCGTCAACTCGTGCCGCAGGCCGAAGAGGCGTGCCGATCCGAATCCGGCGCAGTTGACGATGACGTCCGCACCGATGCGGTCGACGTCGCCAGGACCAAGGCGACGCGTCTCGATGGAACAACCGAGGTCACGCAGCTGGGCTGTCAGCCAACGGCGGTACGCCGGCATCTCCGCGAAGAAGCAGTCGAAGCTCCAACCCCACACGCGATCGCAACCGTGACGTCGGGGAACGCCGTCTTGGCTCGTCCCGTCCTCGGGGAGGCGCTCGAAGCCCATCATTCGTGGCGCGTAGGGAGGGACCGGCGTTCGGTCCTCGAACAGCTCGAAATGCCGCTGCACCCGGACGCCTGCTTCTGCGCCCAGGTTCAACGCGCCGAAGAACTGCCGCGCAACTTCGACATGCCATTCCAGATCGTCGACGTCGACCGTGTGCGGGATGATCGACGCCGCCGGGAAGAGCGAAGCGAACTCGGGATCCGGCATGGCGGAAGTCTCGGGCGTGTCGGGCATCACCTGTTCGGCAATGATCCGAACGTCATGGCCGAGCAGCCGCAGGACGATCGCGGTCGTGATGCCGGTGACACCCGCGCCGACGACGCACACGTCCAGCATCTTGTTCGACCTCCCGGCTTTCGGCCCGAACGGCTTGAACTCGGTTGTCACAGTCCGGCACCTTCGATCGTGTGCAACTGGGTTTCCCCCGGTTCGTGGAGATTCTCGACGTACGGATGTGCGGACCCGTGGAGGGGCGTCCCGGTAGGAACTCCAAAATACTCGGGGGAGTTCGGGTGACGAGCGGCCTCCTGCCACCGTTTGCTGCGGAGCAATTCCGTGGAGCTGCCGGAACAAGGAATCCCGACCCACGACAGACACACAGGCCCGAGCTTGCCCCGACCCACCACCGGCCGGCTCCGTTTGTTCGTGGGGGCGGCGGCATCCCGACAGGGTGCGAGGCCGCCGCCGCTCCGAACCTTGCCTCATCTATCGATATTCGATAGATTCCCATCGTGATTCGATGGGAGGATGTGCCGTGGGAAAGCTGACAGTGCGCGCGCTGCACGCCGTGCTCGCGGTGGTGTTCACCGGCAGCGTGCTCGTACAGGTCTTGATGGTGTGGGCGCTGGTCGGTGGGAAGGACCAGGAGGACGGTTCGCTCCCACTGACCACGCTGCGCGTGATCACGATCCTGGGCATCGGCACGGCCCAGGTCGCCATGGGCTGCGTCTGGCGGCTGGTGACGATGGTGCAACGCGGAACGGTGTTCTCCCACGCCGCCTTCCGCTACGTGGACGGCATCATCGGGGCCATCGTCGCGGCCGCGCTCGTGTGGTTCGCGGTGACCGCCGTCAACGCGCCCGACCAGCGGGACGACCCGGGCGTCACGGGCATCATGGCCGGGATCGGCGTGGCCATTCTGGGTGTCGCGCTCATCGTGCTCGTGCTGCGCAAGCTGCTCGCCCAGGCCGTCGCCCGCGACGTCGAAGCGGCCCGAATGCAGGCCGAGTTGGACGAGGTGATCTGATGCCGATCGCCGTCGACATCGACGTGATGCTGGCCAGGCGGAAGATGTCCGTGGGCGAGCTCGCGGACCGCGTGGGGATCACGCCCGCCAACCTGGCGGTACTCAAGAACGGCCGCGCCAAGGCGGTGCGCTTTGCGACGCTCGCTGCGCTCTGCGAGGTGCTCGACTGCCAACCGGGGGACCTGCTTCGCTGGGAGGCCCAGGACACCGCGGGCGAATGAACCGCGCCTGCCGACGCGTTGGTGACGGACGTGCCGGTGGACGGTCGACCGGGGTCGCCGCCCGCGCAGCGCACGAGCGGCGCGTGGGTTGCCGTCGACGGTCGATCGTCGGTCTTGTCGGCGCGGCGGATTGCCCTCTCCCGGGCGCGGGAAACCGGGGTTCGATGGGAAAGGTGAGGACTCGAACCCAGGAGCGTGCTGTGGGGCAAGTGGTGGATCCTGGTGCCGACGACCCTGACGACCCTGACGACCCTGACGACCCTGACGACCCCGTCGGTACCGCCGATGCGGCGCTGAGGTTGCTCGTGGGCCCGGGGTTGGACCGGCGCCGGGTGACCGAGGTCCTGGTGGAGGCGTTCACGCGGGAGTTCGGGTCGCAGTGTGCGGTTGTGAAGACCTCGCAGGTCTGTTGGGGTGCGCGGGCGACGGCTGACGCTCGACGGCGTGGACGGTACCGAGTTGGCGCCGCCCCGGGTGGTGTACTCCCGGATGTCGACGCCGCAACTGAGCTGCGACGTGGAGGTGACGCTGTTGCGGCACCTGCAGGCCATGGGCGTTGTGCTGGTCAACCCGATCGGCGCGCTGCCGGCGTCGGTCGACAAGTTCTGGCAACCGCAGGAGTTGGCGCTGGCCGGGCTGCCGGTGCCCGACGCCCGCACCTACGTCACCGCCCCCATGCACGAGGCGATCGCGGCGGGCGTGCCGGAGCCGTGCGTGGTCAAGGCGGTGCGCGGCCAGCGCGGCCGCAAAGTGTTCCTGGCGCGCGACGCGACGATACTGGAGGACGTACACGGCAGCCTGGCCGACGAAGTCCCCTACCTGTTCCAGGACTACGTGGCGTACTCCCACGGCCGGGACCTGCGGGTGACCGTGAGAAACGGCCAACGAGGCGGATCGGCACCCGGCACCCGGCACCCGGCACCCGGCACCCGGCGACCATCGCCGGTCCGCTGGACACTCGGGTGCCATTGTCGGTTGCCACAACGCCGGCCGGTTCACCCTCGACGCCGGCCACGTCACCGCCAACGCCGCCGGCGTCGGCATCCCCAACAGCGGGCGGCTGAGCCGCATGGCCCTGCGCGACGGCGCCGGCACGGACAACCGGGCTGCCGATCCGTCCGGCGATGCGCTGCGGGCCTTCTCGGTCTGAGCGCGAACGCCGTAGCGGTCCTGGACGAGTAGCTCCGAATCCTGGGGGCAAGGGTGCCCGTGGTGCATGCTTATCCGTATGGAGATGCCTGACCTCACGCTCTCGCGCGCCCCTTCCGCGTACGCCTGCATGATCGTTCGCAAGCCCGCCGAGGAGGTGTTCCGTGCTTTCGCCGACCCGAACGTGACTTCCCGATTCTGGTACAGCAAGAGCAGCGGGCCGATGGTTGCGGGGGCCGAGTTGCGCTGGGAGTGGGAGACGTACGGCGCATCGGCCGAAGTCCGGGTCGAGGAGGTCCAGGAGGCCCGGCTGATCCGGTTCGAGTGGGGCAACTACGGGCAGCCGACCACCGTCGAGTTGCGGTTCACTCCACGCGCCGCGGGAGCCACGTTCGTCGAGGTCACCGAGACCGGTTTCGAGGGCTCGGGAGATGATGCCGTGCGCTGGGTGAACGACACCGTCGGCGGATTCGCCACAGCCCTGTGCGCCATGAAAGCCCTGCTGGAACACGGCATCGAACTCGGCGCGGTCGCCGACCATCATCCAGTCTGACCGGTATGGCTCGCGCCCGGCAGTGGTCCCTGCCTTGTCGATGGGAAGGGCGCCGGCGTACGAGTGTCGGCTTACGGTGGTGGCGGGCCGGGGGTTCGCGGCCGAGATCCACGCCGGGTCCGCCGCCGCGCGGGTGGATTGGCGGCGCGACTACGACAGCCTCGCCCACCGAGGAGGTCGGCACCCCGAACACGCCCTCGGACAGGGCGTGTTCGGCGTGGACGCCGTGTGGACGCGCCACCACCGGTCGGCATGGTCCGGTTCGCGGGAGGCCAGCTCGACCGGTGCCGGAGCCGCCATTTCCGGCGCGTTGCCCTAGGCGACGTCGGCGATGGGTTCCGCGACGAGGGCGCGGACTTCGGCGACCATGGTGGCGATGAGGTCTTCGGGGCCATGGTCGGTCCAGGCGACGGCCAGTTCGATCGGGTCGGCGTCGGCTACCGGGATCCACCGGATGTTCATGGAGGGGACCGAGTGGGCGAGCGGCTCCGGGGCCAGCCAGATGCCGCGGCCGCGGGCGACCATGAGCAGGCACTCCTCGATCTGGGCGACTCTGGGGCCGCGCGGCGCCGGTGAGCCGTCGGGGCGCGGGTCGACGATCCAGTGGCGTTCGGCTTCCGCGGAGGTGAACATGTCGGGGGACACGACGGGTTCGTCCGCGAGGTCGGCGAGGGTCACCCGCTCGCGCTCGGCGAGACGGTGCCCGGAGGGCAGCGCCACAACGCGTTTGTCGGTGCGTACCGGGGCGTGGCGCAGGCCGACGTCGCCGACCGGCAGCCACATGAACGCGGCGTCCGCGTCCCCTGCGTCGAGAAGCGCGAGTTCTTCGCGGGGTGTTCGTACGCTGACCAGTTCGACGGTGGCCCCCGGTACCGTCGCCTCGACGGCTTCCGCGGCCCGGGCCGCGAAGAGGTTCATGGAATACGGGCAGAACGCCAGGCGCAGTGTGCCGGTCCGCTCGGCGGCGATCCTGCGTACCCGTTCGGCGAGCTGCGCCAGATCGGCCAGGATCGCCTTCCCGCCCGCCACGAGTTCCTCGGCGGCGGGGGTGAGGACCACACCTCGGTGCGTGCGTATCAGGAGGGTGACCTTGAGAGCCCGTTCGAGGTGCTTGACGTGGGCGGAGACGGCCTGCTGGGTCAAGTGGAGTCGATCGGCGGCGCGGGTGATGCCGCCTTCGCGGGCGACCGCGATGAAGGACTCGAGATGGCGTACCTCCACGTCGATCATGGGGGAACTCTAACGGCCGCTCGGTCCGCGCCTTGATCGCCGGCACGGTCGGCCGCGGTGAGGCGGAGCGGCGCGTCCGGCCGTGTCACAAGTGGTCGTTGTGGGGCCCCAGCAATCCGTTGTTTCCGTCCGCTCCTGCGGATCGGGGACGGTGGTGTTGCCGTCCGCGGCCCATACCTACCAGGAACGGAGCAACCACCGTGAGCACCGGATCGAACGTGACGACCACCACGAGCCCCGGCAAGAGGACGACCATCGAGGTCATCGACCTGTTCAACGACGCCTTCACCCGGCACGACCCGGCCCTGCTGTCGGACCTGGTCGCCGACGACTGCGTGATGGTGAGCGTTCAGCCCGCACCGGACGGCACCCGGTACGAAGGCATGGAAGCCTGTCTTCGCTTCTGGCGGGACCTGGCCGCGGACCACAACACCGATTTCGCCCCCGACGAGGTGTTCGTCTTCGGCGACCGCGCGGTCATCAAGTGGCATGTCACCTTCCGGCAGGGCGAAGCGAGCGAGGTGTTCGGCGCCGCGCATGCAGCGTCCGTGTCCGTGGCCGGCGTCAACCTCATGCAGGTCCGCGATGGGCGCATCGTCGAGGCGCTCGGCTACAGCAAGACGCCGTGACCCGGCCGAACGTCTCCCTCGACGAACTCCGGGACGCACCGCGCTACCACCGCAAGGGCGGATTCCTCGGCATCGTCGTGGTCACCGGCTGAACCGGGGCACGGTTCCACAGCCGGCACCACGGAGCGCGGTACACACACCCGCGCACACCGAATCAGGCGCGAGAACGCGCGCCCGCTCCGACGGCGCCCGACTCGACCCCTGTTCCCGCCGGGCCGCCGGCGGGCGCGCGGCGAACCAGCCCGTTCGAGGCCGACGCCGTCAAGGGCAACGTGCAGGTCACCGTCCTGGAGATCGAGAAGGGTTCGATGGAACACCTGACCCGGTCGGGTATCGACGTGTCCGATTCCGTCGCGGGCACGACGCCGTACTACGTGCGTGTGAAGTACCGCAACGTCTCGAACGCGGACATGACATACGCCCAACCGGACGCCGAGCTGAACGGACTCGACACCAACGGCCGCAGCGTCGGCGGCGCGATGATCTTCGGCCGGTTCGGGATGTGCGAAGCGCTCGACACGAAAAGCTTCGCGAGCGGCGAGGAGGTGCAGGGATGCGAGTTGTACCTCGCGCCCCCCGGGACGGCGGTCACCGCAGTCTCCTACGATTTCCCCGCCACGCAGCTCGCCGCGGTCCTGTGGAAGCCCTGACCCCGGATCCGTCATCCGCCGCGCGGGCGTTTGCGCCGCGACGACGCCGAGCCGGTGCTTCGGTGGCCGGACCGCGGTCAGCGGGGGGAGGCCGCGGCGACCTCGTCGTCGTACGAGATGACGGCACGGTCGTCGGAGGACGGTGAGGTTTCGGATGCCACCGAGGAAGTCTCGCGCCATCCGTACGTTCGCCTTGCGGCGAGATGGGCAAACCCGTGCGTTGCGGCGTCGTGTGGCGCCACTGCCAGGAGCGGTGCGCAGATACGAACTACGGTGTGCGGACCCAGAATTCGATCGACAGCGGAGGAACGACGATGGTCATGCGCGGGCCGTTCATGCCGCCGAGTGCTTGATCGTTGGTGCGCGGACCGTAGCGGTGTCCCTCGAAGCGGGCCGCGGTCCGGGTGTCGATGGTGTAGGTGAACGACTGTGTGGTCGAGCGGTTGGTGATCGCGAAGACGGGCTTGCCGGTGGGTGTCTTCCACGCCATGATCCGTTGGTCCGCGAGGATGGCCGGTTCCTCGACGTGGTGGCGGACCGAGTTCCACGGCATGTACTTGACGAAGCCGGCGACACCGTTCCAGTTGCGCGGGTTCCACGTCCAGTGCCCCACGGGCAGGTCGGGGAAGCGGGTGAAGTCGGTGTCGTGCGGGGGACGCCAGAAGCCGAGGGAGTAGTGGGGGGACTCGGAGTTGGTGGTGGGCTTGAGGGCGTGCAGCCAGAACCAGGTGGGGGCGTTCTGGAAGGTCATCCAGCTCATGATCGACTGTGCGGTGTTGATGGTCCTGCGGTCGGCCTGCGTCTCGTCCTTCGGCGGCTCGAGGTACTCGAACTCGTTGTTGAAGACGGGCTTGCCCGCGGCGCCGGACGTCCAGTCCTGGTAGACCTGCTTGTCGCTGTCCGCTCCGATGTGGTGGTAGGTCCACGCGTCGACCAGGTCGAGTGCCCGGGGGTCGGCGGCGAGGGCCTTGCCGATGTCGCCGCTCCAGCCGTCCAGGCTGTCCGCGGTGATCATGACGCCCGGATGCGCGGCGCGCACCTTGGCCGCGCTCGCCTTGAACGCCGCCAGGTACTCGGCGGGCGTGTACTGACAGGACGAGTACCGCGTGGCGTAGCGGGGTTCGTTCTGCAGACCCCACATGGACACGGGCACGCCGCCCTGGACGAGGTAGTCGAGGTCCGCGACCAGGGCGTCGCCGAACCGGGAGAGGAAGGCGGGGTCGAACGACTTGAGCCTGCCGCCGATATAGGAGTCGTTGTTCTTCCAGCCGGGTGCGGGCGACCAGTATTCGACGGAGGTGCCCTCGATACCCGCGCGCCGGATCATGTCGGCGAGAAGCGCGGTCTGTCCCGGGTAGCGGCCCTTCATGAGGGTGCGGGTGGGATCCAGGCCGCGGTAGTACAGGCCCATGGCGAGCCGGCAGTAGCGGAATCCCCGGTCGGATCGCCCGGCCTTGAGCATCTCCCGGTAGAAGCGGTCGCGTTCGGAGAGGGTGAGGTCGTACGGTACGCCGCTGACCAGGTCGGGGAGCCCGTCGTTGCCGGAGCCGATCGAGTCGGACTGGATTTCGAAGCCGAGGCCGAGAATGGTTTGCCTGCGTCCGTCGTGGAATCGGATCGTGTAGGTGCCCGAGGTGGCGGCTTGTGCGGTGTGGGGGGTGATCAGGGACGTCAGCGCGGTGGCGGCTCCGGCCGCGGCGACGCCGCGCAGAACCGATCGGCGGCTGGGGCGGGACGGACTCGGCGAGGTCATGGGGCTTCTCCTTCGGGACAGGGAATGGTCTGCCTGCGCGGCAGGCGCCGCACGCACGGGACGACGACCTCCCGTGCGTGCCGGGCCTGTTCGCAGCGGAGGCGGCAACGGCGAGGGGAGGCGGACGGGTGGGCCTATTCCTTGACCGCGCCGTTGGTCAGGCCGCGGACGAAGAAGCGTTGGAGGAGGACGAAGCCGGCGACGACGGGGATCGCGGCCAGGACGGAGCCGGCCATCAGGAGGTCCCAGCGCGGGTCGAACTGGTTCTGGAATCTGGCGAGTCCGACGGGGACGGTGCGCAGGAGTTCGTTGTTGGTGACCAGCGAGGGCCAGGCGAACTCGCCCCAGGTCCACATGAACTTGAGGACCGCGACGGTGCCCAGCGCGGCCCAGGAGTTGGGGAGCAGGACGCTGACCAGGGTGCGCATGCGCCCGGCGCCGTCGATGGCCGCGGCCTCGTCGAGTTGCACGGGGAGGGTGACGAAGTGTTGGCGCAGCAGGAAGATGCCGGTGGGGCTGGCGAGGAAGGGCACGATCAGCGCCCAGTAGGTGTCGATCCAGTCGAGGTCTCGCATGACGAGGTAGAGCGGGACCAGGACGACCTGGGTGGGGATCATCAAGGTGGCGAGGATGAGGGTGAGCACGGCCTGGCGTCCGCGAAAGCGGATGCGGCTGAGTCCGTAGGCGGCGAGGGTGTCGAAGACGAGGTTGCCGGCGACCACGGCGACCGCGACGATCACGGAGTTGAGGAACCACCGCCCGAACGGGTAGCTGCGGACGACCTCGCCGTAGGCGTCGAATGTCACGCGGTCCGGGACCAAATGACTTCCGGTGCCCACGAGTTGGTCCATGGACTGGAAGGAGGTGAGGGTCATCCACAGGACGGGCAGGCCGGCGAAGAGGGAGGCGGCGGTGAGCCACAGCGCGGGGGCCAGGCGGTGGGTGCGGTGTTTCACGATTCCTCCGCGGAGGTGAGCCAGGTCCTGATCAAGGTGACGGCCAGCAGGATCAGGAACAGCACGACGGAGGCGGCGCAGGCGACGCCGACGTCGGTGAGCAGGCGCGTGTAGATGAAGGTGACGACGGTGAGGGTGGCGTTGCCGGGGCCGCCCTCGGTCATCACCCAGACCTGGTCGAACACCTTGAAGGAGTTGAACAGCAGCAGCAGGAGCACCGCGGCGCTCGCCGGGCGGAGCATCGGCAGCGTGATGGAGCGGAACTGCCGCCAGGGGCCCGCGCGGTCGATGGTGGCGGACTCGTACAACTCGTCGGGGATGCGCTGGAGGCCGCCGAGCAGGATCAGGGCGTAGATCCCGAAGTCCTTCCAGATGCTGACGACGGCGATCGCGGGCAGGGCGAGGTCGTGGTCGAAGAGCCAGCGGGCTCCGTCGGAACCGACCAGGGCGGCCAGGGAGTTGACCAGCCCGTGGTCGGGTTCGTACAGCCACTTCCAGACGAGGCCGGCCACCACCATCGGGATGACGGCCGGCAACACGGTGACGGTGCGCACGAATCGCGCGGAGGCGAGTTCACGATTGGCGGCGATCGCCGTTGCCAGGGCCAGGACGTAGGTGCCGACCAGGGTGAAGGCGGTGAACACCACGGTGTTGATCAGGCTGTCGCGGAAGGTGCCCGGGGCCAGGATGGTGCGGTAGTTGTCCGCGCCGACGTTGGTCTTGGGGCCCAGCAGGTTCCAGTGTTCGGTGCTGTAGAACATCGACTGCACCATCGGGTAGAAGGTGAACCCGAGGATGACGACGAGCGCGGGTGCGACGGACAGCCAGCCGGCCAGGGCGCCGCTGCGGCGCCTGCGTTTGCGGGGCCGGCCGGGCAGGTGCGGGATCCGGCGCGGAGCACTCGTGCTGCCGGTGGGGGGAGGTTTCCCCGGGAGATCGGTGAGAGTGGTCATCGGTGGGCTACTTCTCGTTGGTCAGGGCCTGGTCGACCTGGTCGTCGATGGACTTGAGGGCCTTGTCGACGGGGCTTTGGCCGTTGACGCCGGCGACGACCAACGCCTTTTGGGCGTCCCAGCGGGCCTGGAAGGCGTGCCGGTCCTGCAGCACCAGGTCGGGGGTGTTGCGCCCGAGTTGCTCGACGATGGCCGTCCAGTTGGGGTCGGCGGCGATCTTCTGCTCGACGGTTCCCTTGACGGTCGGGTCGACCTTGGTGGGGTCGTAGGGGAAGATCGCGTGGAAGTCCATGTACTGGGCGCTGCGTTCGGGGGAGGCCAACCAGCGCATGAAGGTCCCGGCGGCGGCGAGGTCGCCGCCCTTGGCGTTGGCGACCAGGCTGTGGCCGCCGACCATCGAGCAGCCGCTCTTGGGTCCGGTGGGCATCGGGGCGAGGGCCCACTTCCCGGCGACCTTGTCGCCGCCCGCCCGGACGTTGCCGACGACGGACTGGAAGAACGGGAACATCGCGACCTCGCCGCTGATGAATCCGTTGAGGGCGCTGGTGCCGACGGGGGAGATCTTGTCGGTGTAGAACGAGCGCATGTAGTTCATCGCCGTCCTGCCGGCTTCGGAATCCTGCGTGGAGGACTTGAAGTCCGGTGTGGTCAGGCTTCCCCCCGCCTGGCACAGGAAGCTCTCCCAGGTCGCGTTGATCGCGTTGAGGTGGTCGTCCATGCCCTTGAACTGCCAGCCGCTGACCTTCTTGCCCGCGGCGGCGGACTTGGTGGTGATCGCGGCGGCGGTGGACTTGAGTTCGTCCCAGGTCTTGGGCGGGGCGTCGAAGCCGTACTGCTTGAGGATGTCGGTGCGGTAGAGCATGACGTCGACGTCGAAGTAGAGCGGCGCGCCGTACATCTTGCCGTTGTATTCGTCGATCCGGGAGAGCGGCAGGAACCTGTCGAGGTCCGCGGGCGTGTAGCCCAGGGCGTCCAGCGGGGCGAGGGTGTTGGACTTGAGGTAGTCGAGTTCCAGGCCGTTGTTCATCAGCCACACGTCGGGGCCCTTGCCGGCGGCCACGGCCAGCTTGATCTTCTCGCGGCCGTCCTTCCACTCGAGCTGGGTCAGTTCGACGTTCACCTTGGTCTGGGAGGCGTTGAACTCGTCGACGAGTTGCTTGACCTTGTCGTTCTGCCCGATCCAATAGGGCATCGACCAGAACTTGACGGTGGCCCGGCCATTCCCGCCGGCGGAGGAGCCGGTGTCGGAGGAGCAGGCCGAGGCCGATATCAGGCAGGTCGCGGCCAGGGCGGCGAGGGCGAGTCTGCGGCGCAGGGGTGCCATGGTCGGTGTCTCCTTGTGGATGGGTGTGCGAATTCGTGGCGCCGGGGAGGCGGCCGGTTCAGAACTTGGCGACGGTGTAGCGGTCGACGACGTCCTCGTCGAGGCGGAAGCCGAGGCCGGGGCCCTGCGGGACGCTCAGGGTGCCGCCGCGGAACTGCGGCGGGTCCAGCAGGATGCGCTCGCGAAGGGGATTGGGCAGCCGGTTGTACTCGTAGGTGCGCAGGTTGGGGGTGACGGCGCACAGTTGTAGCGCCGCGCACAGGCTGACGCCGGAACCGACGCCGTGGGGTGCGATGTCGACGTGGAACGCGGAGGCCAGGGCGACCAGGCGCATCGCCTCGGTGATGCCGCCGCTGCGGGCGACGTTGGGCATGAACACGTCGATGGCGCCGGCGGTGAGCGAGTCGCGCAGGTCGAAGCGGGTGAAGTGGGTCTCGCCGTTGACGATCGTCAGTCCGGTGCGGCGGCGCAGTTCGGCGAGGTTGGCGAGGTCGTCGACCTGGAGGGGCTCCTCGAACCAGGCGATGCCGAGGTCGGCGAGGACGGCGCCGACGCGGGTGGCCTCGTCCAGGTCGTAGGCGCAGTTGGCGTCGGTGAGGATCTCGACGTCGTCGCCGACCGCGGCGCGTACGGCGGCCAGGTGGGCGCGGTCGACGCGGGCGCCGCGGCCGATCTTGACCTTGAGGGCCGTGAAGCCGTCGGCGACGTAGTCCAGGGCCTGGACGGCGGATTCCTGGGGGTAGGCGTGCAGTGCCACGGGGCTGGCGTAGCACTGGATCCGGTCGCGGACCGGGCCGCCGAGGAGACGGTGGACGGGGGTGTTCGCGAGCTTGCCGCGCAGGTCCCACAGGGCGAGGTCGACGCCCGCCATGGCTTCGAGGTAGAAGCCGCGGTTGTGGCCGCCGGCGGCCTGGCCCTGGTACAGGCGTTCCCACACGGCGGTGGTGGCCAGGGCGTCCTGGCCGATCAGGAGCGGGGCCAGGACGGTGGCCACGACGGTGGCGGTGACCTGCGGGGAGGGCAGCCCGTAGCACTCGCCGATGCCGATGGTGCCGTCCTCGGCGTGTACTTCGACGAGGGTGGCGTACTGGCCGTGCCGGGGCAGGACGCGGTGGCTGGCGGCGGGGTAGCGCAGCCAGTCCGGCACCTGTTCGGGCGAGTCGTAGAGTTCGTCGAAGCCGGCCGAGAGCGCGCGTGCCTCGATTTTGGCGATGCGCAGGGGCGGGTTTGTCACGGGTGTTCTCCTGCGGGGTGGTCGGTGCCGTTCCCGGTCGGGTTCAGGCGGTGGAGGGGTGGTCGTCGTGGGCGGTCTCGCGTCCACCGAGGACGGCGATCGCGGTGACCAGGCAGGCGGCCATGACGTAGAGCGCCACGGGGACGACGGAACCGGTGGCGGCGACCAGGGCGGTGCCGATGAACGGGGCGGTGCCGCCGAACAGGGCGCCGCCGAACTCGCGGCCGACGCTGATGCCGCTGTAGCGGACCCGGGCGTCGAACTGTTCGGCCAGCAGGGCCGCCTGGGGGCCGAAGACCATGTCCTTGCAGACGGGGATCGCCAGGATCATCGCGAGCAGGATCAGGGGGATGCTCCGGGTCTGGAGCAGCCAGAAGAACGGGAGGACGTACGCCACCGTGCACGCGAGGCCGGCGCCGACGACGGCCCGGCGTCCGAAACGGTCGGAGAGGCGTCCCCAGAACGGGATGGCGACGATCTCCAACGTGGAGGCCAGGGCCACCGTCCACAACATCGTCGACTTCGCCAGGTGCAGGTCGCGGGTGGCGTACGCGAGGGCGAACGCCTGGACCAGGTAGCCCCAGACGAAGCCGGACACGGTGATGGCCAGGGTGCGGATCACGGCGCGCGGGTGCCGGCTCAGGACGACGCGCAGGGGGAAGCGGACCGTCTCGCGGCGTCGTTCCAGCGCATCGAAGACCGGGGTCTCCGGCACGCCTCGACGCATCCACACGCCGAACAGCACCAGGGCGAAGCTGAGCAGGAACGGTACGCGCCAGCCCCAGGCGAGGAAGGCGTCCTCGGGCAGCAGGGAGACGAGTCCGAAGACGGCGCTCGCCAGGACGAAGCCCGCGCCGGTGCCCATCGCGGGGATCGCGCCGAACAGGCCGCGGCGGCCGGCCGGCGCGTTCTCCACGGTCAACAGGGTGGCGCCGGCGAACTCCCCGCCGACGGCGACGCCTTGGCAGACCCGAAGGATCACCAGCAGCACGGGTGCCAGGACGCCGGCCGCGGCGTGGGTGGGCAAAAGGCCGATCAGGGCGGTCGAGAGGCCCATCGCGAGCAGGGTGATCACCAGGACGCGTCGGCGGCCGAGGCGGTCGCCCAGGTGTCCGAACAACACACCGCCCAGGGGGCGGGCCGCGAAGCCGACCGCGAAGGTGACGAACGAGGCCAAAGTGGCCCCGGTCGAGGAGGAGCCGAAGAAGACCGGGCCCCACACCAGCGCGGCCGCCAGGCCGTAGAGGTTGAAGTCGTACCACTCCATGACCGTTCCGACCGTGGCGGCGATCATCGTGCGGCGGCGGGTGGCCGATCGGGCGGTCGGGTCGTTCATCGGTCCTTTTGCGGCTGCTGTCGTACTCGTCGGACTCATCGGATCGGTCACCTCCAGACCACGCCGCGAAGATCGGCACAGACAGAAGGTATGCGATATACGAAATGTTGGCTAGGGCATGTTGCCGATTCGTTTCCTGCGAGTTCACCCGCCCGTGTGACCTGGCTGAAAAGCGGGAGTACCCGATGCTGAAAAGCGGGAGTACCCGATGCGGTCGCGGGTCAAGCATCGGGCGCGGGCGGGGCCCGGACGCCCGGCTGTGCGGGGCCGAGGCGGTTCGTCGTGGGCGCGTCGGACCCACGAGGCGCGCCGGGACCCTCCGGTGCGGTCGTGGGATGGCGGGGCCGGTCGCCGTGGCTCGCCGCATCGTGGTCCTCGTCGGGCGCCCGCCGGATCGAGGAAGGCGCTCCTGTCGCGGGGCCGGGGATGCCGGCGGGCCGTTCGACTCCGCCGACGGGTGAGCCGGTGGACTTCGTCCGCCGGCGCTTCGACGACGACATCCGCCCGCCCGGTATCGTCGCGTCGGGCGGGCGGATGCCCTGGGGTTCCGTCGACTCACGACGGGTGTCGGTGACCTCGCGGCCGGCGTCGCCGGGTGCCGCGCGCCACGGTCAGCGCAGCGTGCTGCCGGGGGCCGCGCGCAGGAGGTCGAGTTCCTCGCGGTAGGGAAGCCCCTCCCAGTCTCCGGCGGCGGCGACCGCGAAGGCGCCCGTGGTCACCGCCCGCTCCAGACGGTCGGCCACCCGCAGGCCGTCCAGGATCCCGGACAGGTAGCCCGCGACGAAGGCGTCGCCCGCGCCGACGGTGTCCTTGACGGGCACGCGCACGGCGGGACGCGACGTCGCTCCGGCGGAGGTGAACACCTCGGCGCCGTCCGCCCCGCGTTTGATCACCACCTCCCGCACCCCGATCGCCAGGAGCGACTCGACCCGTTCGCTCTCGCGGCGCGCACGCTCGGGACAAACGAGGGCGAGTTCGTCGTCGGAGGCCACCAGCACGTCCACGTGCTCCGCCAGCGGTCGCAGGACCTCGGCGGCGTCGTGGGCGGACCACAGCCTCGCCCGGTAGTTCACGTCCAGGCACACCAGCGCCGAGGATCGGACCGCGGCCTCGACCGCACCGCGCGGACCGGGCCCCAGGGCCGCGGTGACGCCCGTGAGGTGCACGACGCGCGCGCCCTCGTCGAGAGCCGCCGCGATGTGGCGTGGGTGCAGCCGCGAGCCCGCCGACCCGCTGCGGTAGTAGCCGACCCGGACGAGGTCGGCCACGCGCGGCTCGAAGACCACCAATCCGGTGGGGGCGTGTTCGTCGAGTGCGGCGTGCGAGACGTCCACGTTCTCGGCGCGCAGGGTCCGCAGCACCAGTCGGCCGAACTCGTCGGCCCCGTTGACGCCCACCCACCGCACCCGGTGGCCGAGTCGGGACAGGCCGACGGCGACGTTGGCCTCCGCGCCGGCCACGGACAGGTGCAGCGCCCCGCCCAGGTGCAGCGGTCGGTCGGCGCGCAGGGACGCCATCGCCTCCCCGATGGTCAGGACGTCGGGCACGGTGACTCCGAGGCGAGAGCGCGAAAGAGGGCGATCCGCTCGGACAGACCGGCGTCGACCCCGGTGTCGGCGGCGCCGCCGACGAGGGGGCCTCCGACTCCGACGGCCAGGGCGCCCGCCGCCAGGAAATCGCGGGCGGCCGCGGTGTCGATGCCACCCACGGGGATGAAGCCGACATCGGGGAAGGGATCGCGCAGGGCCCGCAGGTGGGCCGGTCCGCCCAGACCCGCGGGGAAGAGCTTGACGGCGGTGGCGCCCGCCGCGATCACCGCGGCCACCTCGCCGGGAGTCAGTGCCCCGGCCAGTACCGGCAGATCGAGCGAGCGGGCGCAGGTCACGGCCGCGGTCCCGCCGGGGGTGACCACGAAGCCGGCCCCGGCGCGAGCCGCCAGGAGGGCGTCGGCGGCGGTCACGACGGTGCCCGCGCCCAGCGCGGCATCGGGCCCCAGCGCCGCGCGCGCCCGCTCGATGACCGCCGGCGCGCCGGGCGTGGTCAGCGACACCTCGACGATGTCGACCCCGGCGGCGAACAGCGTCAGGACCGTGTCGAGGGCGGCCTGGGGGTCGCGACCCCGGACGATGGCCAGAAGCCGTCGAGAACGCAGGGCGGACCTGAGATCGGCGGGGTGCACGGTGCCTCCAGAGATGCCGGATGAGCAGATTTAGAATATCGTATACCTTCCAGGGTGGATGGTCCGCCCGCAAGCCCCCTCGACGAAAGGCGTCCACACGTGACGACCCGAACCGCATTGATCACCGGAGTGGCGGGCGGCATCGGCCGCGCCGTCGCCGCCCGCCTGGCCTCGGACGGACTGCGCGTCGCCGGCATCGACGTCGTCGACCCCGGCCAGGACGGCATCGCCTTTCACCGCGCCGACGTCACCGACGCCGAGCAGGTGGGCGAGGCAATGCGACAGGTGGTCGCCGAATGCGGCCGTGTCGACGTGCTGGTCGCGTGCGCCGGCGTCACCCAGGGCAGCCCCCTGCACGTCACCGGCGAGGGGGAGTGGGAAGCGGTGCTGGCGAGCAACCTCACCTCGGTGTTCCTGTGCGTACGGGAGGTGCTGCCCGCGATGATCGAGGCCGGATCGGGGGTCGTGGTCACCATCGGATCCGTCCTGCACCGGACCGCGGCTCCGGGTCTGCCCGCCTACGCCGCCGCCAAGGGCGCGGTGGCCGCGCTCAACCGCCAACTCGCCGTCGACTACGGCCGGTACGGCATCGTCTTCGTCACCCTGTCCCCGGGCTGGGTACGCACCCCCGCCACCGAGGGCAGGCTCGGCCCCGAAGGGGACCTCGAGCGACTTCGGCAGAGCAACCCGCTGCGGATGATCGCCGAACCCGCCGACGTCGCCGACGCCGTCGCGTTCGCCGTCTCGCCCGCCGCGGCCCTGCTCACCGGCTCGGAACTGGTCCTGGACGCCGGTGCGTCCGTCGTCAGCCCGGCGGGCCTGCTGCGCGACGGCCAACGGGAGGCGATGGGTCTGCCTCCCCTGAACCAATGCCCGTGACCGGCCACCGATGGATCCGTGCCGCCGTCCGGCCGGGCTCGCGCACCGCCGGCGCGCGGTGCGTCCGAGCCGCGGTCGGCGCGGCTCAGGTGTCGGGGTCCACCTCGTGGGCGGCCTGGGAACTGATGTGCGTCCGTGCAGCCTCCTCGGCGGCCTGCGGATCGCGGCGGCGCAGCGCGTCGAGGATCGCGTCGTGCTCGGCGACGACCTGGTGCCAGTTCGCCGCGTCCATCGGCGCCGTGATGCGGAACCGGCGCACCGTCAGCAGGAGTTGCTCGGTCAGGTCGCCCAGGACGCGGTAGCCGCCGGCCAGTGCGAGCGCGCGATGGAACTGCGAGTTCAGTTCCGGCAGGCGCTCGACCGCGCCCTGGTCCAGCGCCTCGCGCATGGCGTCCTGGGCACCCTCGAGATCCGCCAGCAGCCCGTCGGTGACGTGCTCGGCCGCGAGTCGGGCGATCAGCGCCTCGATCGCCTCACGGGCGAGGAAGACGCCGCGCATCTCCGTGACGTCGATGGTCGCCACGGTGACGCCCGAGTGGACCCGCGACACCAGCAGCCCGTCGGCCTCCAGGCGCTTGACGGCCTCCCGGATGGGGATCTTGCTCACTCCGAGCGTACGGGCGAGCTCGTCCATGTTGACGCGCTCACCCGGCCGGATGTCGCCTTGGGCGATGGCCTTGCGCAGACTCTCGTAGACGAGATCCGCCTTGCTCTTGACGACGGGCAGTTGTTCGGCCCAGTTCTTGCGTCCCATCCGTTCATCGTATGCGATATCTCTTCGGCGTGCGGATGGCTCGACCCTGCTCCGTCCGCCTCCCGACCTGGGCAAGTGATCCATTCGGTCAAAAATGTCGACAACGGGGCAGTTCGTATACTATGTTCTTTCTATAGGACTTTTGAGGCCCGCGTCCGATCTCCGATCGGCCCCGCCGCGCGTTCGGACCACGCAACGCTCCACGCGGGCATCGCCCAGTTCCACCGAGGAGTTCCCCATGCCCGCGATCCGCGTCTCGGAGAACCGCATGCCGCCCCCGCCGCCGGCCGCGTCGAATACCGCGCGACACCACAGCAGATATCTCCCCCGCGACCGCCGGGCCCCCGGCGACCTGCGCGCCTGGATCAGCGCACACCTCGGCCGATGGGGCCTGGGCGACCTCGACGAGGACCTTTGCCTGATCGCCACCGAACTCGCCAGCAACGCCATCCGCCACGGCGGCACCCCCGCCCTGGTCACCCTGGCCCTGAACGCCAGCGACGAAGGCGGGTCCTTCGTCCGTCTCACGATCGTCGACAACGGCCCCGGCTTCGACCGCGCACACGTCGAACGCGACTGGGCGACACCCGAGCACGACGACAGCGTCCATGGCCGCGGCCTCCGGCTCGTCGACGCACTCAGCACCGCGTGGGGCGCCGTCGCCCTCCACCCCGGCCAAATCGTCTGGGCCCAGCTCGCCGTCCGCTGACGGCGACCTCGCCGGTGGCGCGGGCCACTTCGACCAGCCCACTTCGGCCACGAGTTCCGGGCGTTCACCGGGCCCACGCCGACCCGCTACGTCGAGGTCCGGCGGCGGTTCCTGCGTGAACATCCCGCCGGCCGACGGACCCCGTCCAGCATGATCGCCTCGTCGAGGCCGTGTCCCGCGAGGCTCAGCGCCGTCAACGCCCATGGCGTGCCGAAGTGCCGGTAGTCCATGCGGATCGAACGGGAGGGGTCGACGGAGGTGTTGGCCGTGGTCGACTCCCACGGCTCGTCCTTGAAGGCGTCGAACGTCTCGATCAAATGGTCGCAGCCGGAGACCACGGCCGGGTCGGTGGCCGGCGACCGGGCGGCGAGCAGGGCGACGATCGCGTAGCCCGTGTACGCGGCGGACGGGGTCCCGTTGCTGTCGGTGGCGCGTGCGGACGCGCCCCAGCCGCCGTTGGGGCACTGTGCGTGGCGCAACCAGGAAACGCCTCTGGCCATGGCGTCCATCCGGCCGAAACCGGCCAGGGCCCGAACCGCGACAGTGGTCGGAAAGACCATCGACCGGTCGTCCGCCGGCGACGACGACCAACCGCCGTCCGTCCGTTGCCGAGCCTCCAACCAGGCGATCCCTCGGGCGATCGTGGGATCCGCGGCCGAGCGGCCGGCTTCGCGCAGGGCCATCAGTGACGCGGCGGTGCTCTCGATGATCGACAGGCTGCTCTGGCCGCCGATCAGCGAACTACGCACCCGCCAACCGCCGTCCGGGTTTGTACGGCCTCGAGCGTTTGCGCCGGTCGGGTGACGAATTCCCCTTGGCCCCGGCGTAGATGTGCGCGAGCAGGGCTTCGGCCGTGGACAGCACGCCGATGGATCGGCCGTCCTGGTACTGGTTCCATCCCCACTGACCGTTCTCGATCGACAGGTGGCTGTCCAGGTAGGCGACGGACATCGCGAACGCGCGCTGGATCGACATCGTCAGGTCGGTGGCCGAGCCGGCCGCCCGGCACCAGTCGCGTGCCGTGACCAGGTGGGCCGCGTGGTCGATATCGGTCCCCCGGGCAACCGCGTCCGCGAAGCTCAACACGCGCAACTGCCGGTCGCCGGGGAGCGTGACCTGCGCCGGCCGGACGGTGGCGACCGCGACGAGCACCACCGTGTCGTCGACCCGTTCGCACGCGACCAGGCCCACGTACGAGACGTCCACCCCCAGGATCCGCGACGCGTGGTTCCGGACGAGTTCGTCGAAGCCGATCGTGCGGTCCGCGCCGGTGGCGGTGAGATCCAGTCGCACGTACCCCAGACGGGACCCGTCGGCTCGGAACACGAACCAGTCGCCGTCCGGGGCGAGCAGTCCAGGGGAACGAACTGCTGGTAGCGGTAGCCTCCGGTGAGCAACAACGAGGAGAAGTCCCAACGGTGATTGTGCACATTGGCGGTGTCGTGCCGGGTCGCCTCGCGCCTCCACCAGATGTGCAATCTCAACTGGTGATGCGGACCCGAGGCGAGGACGACTTTCGAGAAGCCGTTCGGATGGCGGTACGACTTCGCCGCGACGGCGGCCAATCCGGCCTCGCCGGCAAGGATCGTCCGCAGGAGTTCGCCGACGACTCGTCGCTGCTCGAACGGAGCGAGCGCGTCGGCGAGGGCGCCCTGGCGGCCGCCCGCGTGCATCTCCTCCTGTTCGGCGAGGTTGGCGACCGAAGCCGCGGGATGCATGGCGGAGACCACGACTTCACCCTCGCGCGATGTCGGCGTTCGAGAACTGCGGAACTCCGGTGACTTCCCGCTCTATGCGCAGGAAATCCGGCAGGATTACCTCTTGCCGTTCGTCGTCGAGTTCGATCTCCAGGATGCGACAGGCGCGGGACGCGGGTTCGCGAATGTCGTCGAGTTCGAACAACCGGCCGCGCCACGTGAAGAACCAGCGCTCCTTCGTCACGGGTCGTCGACCGGGATCATGGCTTCGCGCAATTCGTCGTACTGATCGCCGGTGATCTCCACCTCTTCGATCTCGCGCACTCCGGGGCGCAGCGGCCTCAGGACGGTGTGGGCGTAGTGAACCGCCCCCTTGCCCTCCTTGCGCCTGATTCGCTCCTCCGCGTGGGTGCTCACCTCGAGGTAGATCTGTTCGAGGTTCACCCGCTCCGCGGCGTCGAGGACCGGGTGCCGAAGGCTCCCCGAGGCGACCAACAGGAACTTGCGCTCAATCTCGACGACCACCGCGTCTCCCCCCCCGGACGGCGACGACATACGGCCGGCCGCTACTCGGCGCCGTACTCGGGCACCGCGTTGGTCGGCCCTACCATCACTCCATGGTAGCGACCGGGCACGCGGCGTGGATCCCCTTTGCTGGATATCGCCCGTTCGCCGGAAGCGCACCACCCCGGCCGGTGTCGAGGGGCGGAACCGCCTCGGAACCGCCTCGGAATCAGCGGAGTTGGTCCCGCCTCGTTCAGTCCGAGCCGGGGGAGGGCGCGTGTCCCGCGGTGTCGCAGTCGCCGTCGGTGGGGTCGCAGGCGTGGTGCAGGGCGACGCGGGCCTGTTCGCGCAACCAGGCGTGGGCGGGGTCGTTGTCGTAGCGCTGGTGCCAGGCGAGGTGGATGGGGATGGCGGGCATGGTCAGCGGCAGGGGCCGGCTGCGCAGGTCGAGGTCCTCCAGGGCGGGGCGGCCGACGATGCGGGGTACGGCCGCGACGAGGTCGAGGTGGCGGACGAACTGCAGGGCCGTGGCGTTGGTGGGGGCGGCGGCCACGACCCGTCGGCTCATGCCCAGAGCCTCCAACGCGTCGTCGATGGGGTCGCGCAGCCGTCCCCGGCGGGAGACCGTGACGTGTTCGGCGGCCGCGTAGTCCTCGACGGTGAGCGGGCCGCGGCACAGGGGGTGGGCGGGGCGCAGGGCGAGGACGAGCCGGTCGTGGCCCACGATTTCGTGGCGGATCTCGGGCGACGCCGGTGCGCCGGCTCCGGCTTCGAGGTCGACCTCTCCTCGTCGCGGGTCGTGGGTGTCGGTGGCTGCTTCGGCCAGGAAGCGCAGCCGCACGCCGGGTGCCTGGGCGCGCAAGGAACGGAGCAGGGCGGGGCCGGCCGCCGCGGCCAGGGCGTCGTGCCATTTCAGGACGAACGTGCGGTCCAGGGACGCCGGGTCGACGTCCGTGTGGGGGGAGAGGACCGACCGGGCCTGCTGGACCAGGTCGTGCACGGTCGCGCGCAGGGCCAGGGCATGGGGGGTGGGAGTCATGGTTCGGCCGGTACGGACCAGGATCTGGTCACCGGTGGCCCGTCGGATGCGGCCCAGGGTCCGGCTCATCGCCGGGGTCGAGACGTGGAGGCGGGCGGCGGCGTCCGTCACGCTGCCCTCCTCCAGCAGGGCGTCGAGCGCGGTGAGCAGATTCAAATCCAGTTGCATCACAGTAAATCCAGACGTAACAAGGTTGCATTTGAAGTTAATGATGCCTGGTTCTAACGTCGAAAGCGAGCGGCCGACAGGCCGTGAATCCCCTCCCTTTCCGCGTCAGGAGCGACCATGAACACCCTCCCCGACCCCCGCACCGTCCCCGCCGACGCCACCGAGCTCGAAGCGGTCCTGGAACGCGCCGTGACCGTGGTCGAGGCGGCCGGGAAACTCCTGCGGGAGCGCTACGACACGGGCGCGCGCCCCGGTGACCTCGACGAGATCGTCCGCGCCATCCACGCCAACGACGAGGCCGTCCTGACGCTCGTCAAGCAGCCGCTGCTCCAGGCGCGTCCCGGGTCCCGGTGGGTCGAGGACGAACTGGCCGGCGGCGCGCTGCCCGAGGGCGAGTGGTGGGTGGTGGACACGGCCGAGGGCAACATCAACCACATCCACGGCATGGGCGAGTGGGCGGTGACCGCCACGCTGGTACGCGACAACGCCCCGCTGCTGACCGTGGTCCACCTGCCGCTGGTCGGCGACACGTACACCGCGCTGCGCGACAAGGGGGCCTTCCTCGACGGTGTGCCGCTGCGCCCCTCCGCCAAGACCGACCTGCGCGCCGCGTTGGTGGGCACCGGCCAGGCCAAGCCGGGTGAGGACGAGGCAGCGCTCCGCCGCATGGGCGCCACGGTGACCGCCATGCTGATCAACGCCCTGGTCGTGCGGGTCTCGGTGCCGGCGACGCTGCAGCTCATCCACGTCGCGTCGGGCCGCATGGACGCCTTCTGGCAGTTCTCCGACGTGCGCTCGGGCCTGCTGCCCGGCGCGCTGCTGGTCGCCGAGGCCGGCGGCACGGTCACCGACACCCGCGGAGAGCCGTGGAGCCCGGCCGCCGCCGACTTCCTGGCCACCGCTCCCGGCCTGCACACCCAAACCGTCGACGTCCTGTCCGACCCCCGCTGACCCGAATCACCCGGTCCGCGTCCGCTCCGGTCCGCGTCCGCCCCGGGAATCGTCTGCCCCGGGAATCGACCGACCGAAAAATCGACCGCCCCGGGAATCGACCGACCCGCGACGCCAAGTGCCTTGCCACGCAGGCCTGTTCATCCCCTTCCCGTCAGCACCGGAGATCATCGTGAAGATAGCAGTACTCGGCTCCACCGGACCGACCGGCCGGCTGGTGATCGCGCGCGCCCTGGAGCGCGGGCACCACGTCACCGCCCTCGCCCGCCGACCGGAGCAACTGGAGACGCCCGCCTCCGGGAACCTGCGGGTGGTCCGGGCGGACGTCACCGACGCCGGCACGGTCGCCACCGCCATCGAGGGCGCCGACGTCGTCATCAGCGCCCTGGGCATCACCAAGAAACAGGACCCGGCGATCCTCATCGACGGCGCCCGTCAGATCGCCTCGGCCGCGCCCCGCGTCGTCTGGCTCACCTCCCTGGGCATGGGAGCCACCGAAGGGGCGCTCGGCCCCGTCACGGGGGCTCTCCTCAAGCCCATCCTGCGCCACGAGTGGGACGCCAAGGCCGTCGCCGGTCGCGCTGTCCGCGAGGCGGGCGGAACCACCGTCCACGCCGGGCCACTGACCAACAAGCCCTACCAGGACAACGGGCGACTCCTGCGCGCCACGGACTTCAAACCGCGCACGATCCCGCCCATGGCGCCCCGTGCCGGAATCGCCGCCCTCATGGTCACGGAAGCGGAAACGCCGCACTTCGCCGACGCGGACACCATCGCCCTGTTCGACAACCGCTGAGCCGCCATCGGACAGCACGGGCGCGCGCGGATACGAGGCGTCCCGCCCGGCCCCGCACCTGCCGACGCGGACCGAACCGCCTCGCGGTCCGCCGTCCGGCCAACACGTCCGCCGTACCGCCCCGATGGGCGCGCGTACGCCTGGACGCTGTGAACGAGCGGCGGTGACGGCACAGGGTTGGTCCGCGCCATTCGCCGACGATGAGGCCCGGGAGTGTCCAGGGAAATCCACCGCGCTGTACGGTCGGGCGAGCACCGCGGCCGTCGACACAGGAGCCGAGATGGGACCGGATCAGGTTTCTGGTTGGTTCTGGGAGGCCCTGGAAACGACACGACCGCGTCTGTCTGCCCTGGAGTCGTGGTTGGAGTCCCAGTCGCGGGAAGTGCTTGAAGCCTTCGCGCTCGCATACGAGTCCGCGGCGGAATCGCTGGCCGACTTCGCGGAAGGCGTGAGCGTGGATGGGGACGTCTGGTCCGAAGACGGCACCGAAGACCTGTGCATGTGGGTGGTCGGGCAGGGCCGCGGGCTGTGGAACTCGGTGATTGTGGGAGAACTACGGCTGGAAGAAGTCGCCCGGATGTATCTGGGCCGTGCTCCGCTGCTTCCGGAAGGCGTGGCGCCGTGGGACGAAGATGTCTCGGACCCCGAGCACAGGGGCTACCAGTCTCCCGGAGCCATCGTCCACGGCGTCTACCGGACGCGATTCGCCGAGGACCTCCATGAACGGCTTGAGGGTAGGTGAGGAGATCGCCCGGGCCGGGCGGATAACGCGGCGGGGCTCCTGGCAGATGCAGCGGTTGTCCAGGCGACCGGGTCTTGCCGAAGATTGGTTATGCGCATAACGTTATCCGCATAACCAATCAAGGGGGATCCCGTGGACTTCTCGTACGCCGACGAACTCAACCAGGCTGTCCGTCTCCTGAGCCTGCGTCATCGGACCCGGGCTGCCACGTTGTTGGCACCGCTCGGGCTGCATCCCGGGCAGGAGGTGCTGCTCCTCGAACTCGCCCGGACCGGGCCGATGATCCAGGCCCGGATCAGCCAGGCGCTCGGGTGCGAGCCGCCGAGTGTCACCATCATGACCCGCAAGCTCGAAGCCGCCGGTCACATCCGCCGCACCCCCGACGCGTCCGACAAGCGCGCGAGCGTGGTCGAACTCACCGACGCCGGCCGGGCATTGGCCGAGCAGGTCAAGCAGGTGTGGGTGACCCTGGCGGAGGAGACCGTGGCCGGCCTGCCCGTCGGCACGGCCACCGAACTGCCCAGCCTTCTCACCGCCCTGACCCGCAATGTCGACACCAGGCGCCCCGCCGACCCGACGGGCGGCGGGGGCGGACTCACCGGTGAGTACGAACCGAGCGGTCCGGCGTGGGTCCGCGACCACGTCGACCAGGTCCACCGCACCGGCACAACCGACGGCGTCACGATCAAGGACCTGCCCACGGTGCTGATGACCTACCGAGGTGCCAAGACCGGCAAGCTGCGCAAGACCCCGGTCATGCGCGTCGAACACGAGGGCCGCTACGCGGCCGTCGCGTCCAACGGCGGCACTGCGACCAATCCGCAGTGGTTCGCCGGCGTGCTTGCCGAGCCCGTCGTCGCGATCCAGGACGGGAGGACCACCCGCACGTACCGGGCGCGCGAGGTCTCCGGCGACGAGAAGGCCCAGTGGTGGGCGCGCGCCGTCGACGCGTACCCCGACTACGCCGAATACCAGCGCAACACCGACCGCCGCATCCCCGTCATCGTCCTCGAACCGCTCGTCGGGAACGGCCGGGCCGGATCGACCCGATCGTGATCCGGACTCACCGACGCGCCGGAGCCGCACCGCGCCGGTGGCACGGGCGGGCAACGGGTATTTCGTTTCGCGGGCTGACAGGCGAGGGCGAGAGGGGCACGGTGGAGGGGCGGCGCCCGCCGGGTCGGCACCGCCCGCGCCGCCGTGTCCGTGCCCAGTGTGCGTCCCGGGCCCCAGGGCCCGAGAAAGACCTCCCCCGGCCACCCTTCGGCGCGAACCGGCAGGCGTGGACTACCCGGGTCGTGTGGCGGCTCGCCCCTTCAGTGACAGGCGTTCACTTGTCGCCGGGCGCGTCGACGAACTCGGCGCCGATTTCCGCCAAACGCTCGGCCGCGTAGGACGCGTCGATCAGTGCCTCGGGGGTGTGGACGCCCGGCGGTACGGCTTCGCCGCGCAGCCCGAGCAGTCGCTCGACACCGAGGGCGATGCCCAGCGCGGTCAGCGGTCGCTGCCCTTCCGGATGGACGAGGTAGCGGTGCAAGCCGCGCGGTTGTCCTCCTGGGCCGGTTCCTTCGACGTCGATCCGGACCTCGACGGAGGCAGGGCCGCCGCGTCGCCGACGCTCGGACTCACCGACGGCGAAGTCGAAGCGGACGTTCGGTGCTCCCGTCGCCAGGGCAAGACTCGGCACGTCGAGGATGGCGATGCTCTGGCCGGGCACGAGAGTCCCGTCGGTACTTGGCACATCCGTCCGTGCATCGGGTTCGGCGACCCACGTGAACACGCCGTCACGGCGTACCAGTCCGGCCGAGGTGGCGGTGGCCCATCGCTCCAGATCCGCCAGCCCCGCCGGGCCGCCGGCATCCGACTCGTCCAGGACGGCGCCGATCCGGATCGTGTCGATCCGTTCGAACTCCCTGGTGGCGTACAGCGTCGCGAGAACACCGATCCCCGCGCAGAAGTGACTCGCCACCAAGACCGGTGGACCGCTCGGCCGTTGGGCGCTCGCGACGATCTCCGGTGCGATGTCCACCAGGCCGCTGGAGATGCTCAGGTAGGGCAACCCGCGCTCCTGCGCGTACCGCAGCCCCTGCAGCCGGTTGTCCCACAGCGCGGCGACGACCGCCAGATATTCTCCGTCGGTCGGCAGGCCCAGATCCCCGCGCCGCAGGTCGATGGTCGCGGCTGTGGCCGCGCCGAGTTCGTCGGCGACCCGCTGCGCGCGGCCGATGTCGCGGCCCGCGATCGTCAGGGGCAGTTCCGGGTGCCAACGGCGCAGCACGGCGGCGGCGCCCGCACCCGCCTGCCCCGAACCGCCCAGGATCAGAACCGAGTTGGGTTGCCCCATGGTGAGTCTCCTTCGCAATCGCTAACCTACATTTTGTAACCTACGTTTTGTAGCATAGCCTGGAAGGCGACAGCAAGGGAGGAACATGGCGACCACACCGACCCGCATGTCCAAGCCGGCCAGGCGGGAGCAGTTGCTCGACACCGCCGTGGCGATCGTGCGCACCCAGGGCGCCGACGGGCTCACGCTGGTCACCCTTGCCGAGGCCGCGGGCGTCAGCAGGCCGATCGTGTACGACCACTTCGGCACCCGCCCCGGCCTGCTGCTCGCGCTCTACCGGCGCCTCGACGAACGCCACCGGGCCTCGGTCACCCAGGCATTGCAAGACGCCGCGCCCGCCGCGGAGGAGGTCGCCCGCGTCATCAGCGCCGCGTACTTCGCCTGCGCCACCGACATGCCGGAGCTCAACGCCGTTTCCGCGGCGCTGAAGGGCAATCCGGACATGGAGGCGGGCAGGCAGGAGATGACCGACAACTATGCGGACCTGATGGCCGCCGCGCTGCGGCCGCACGCGCACCTTGAGCCCGAGGCCCTTCGGCTGTGCTGTGCCGGCGTGCTGGGTGCGGCCGAGGCGCTCGCCGCCGAACTGAACCGCGGGCGAGCGTCCGTGGATGATGTGGTCGACGCGCTGACCGGCCTGATCGTGGGCGGGCTCAAGACCGGGACCGACAGCCAAGGGCTTGCGGATGGTTGACACGCCGGTCTGATCTTTGTTCGGGTTGGCAGCCCTGCGCGAGTACGCGTGCGTGGAGGTGGGCCAGTTCGGCGGGTGGAACCGCCGAGGACTCTCATCGGAGCGGCACAGGGGTCGGGGCCGACCAGGGCGAACCGCATTCCGTCGCCGGCACACCCACGAGAACTCAACCCCGCCAGGCACCTTCTTCGCGCAGGTGCGGTCGGGCGGCGCTCGCCCCGCTCCATCGGTACCCGACGAGCCATCCCGCAGGCTCCCGAACGGGTCCGGTCACTCCGCTTCACGAACTGCCGAAGTCCTGTGCGTGGGGCGGGATTCGCCCTAAAGTTACCGGAGCACCGCCACCTCTCCGCCGGGCGCGCCCCGCACGTCGTGCGCCTCGGTCCGTTCGATCGGTCGGCGCTCGGAACATGACGCCGGCCTCGCCGATCGTGCTTTGCCGCGCCCGGTGCCCGAGCCCTCGGCCGGACACGTGCGTCAGGGGAAAGTCCCGGGAAAGGGGACGCCTTCGCCATGAGCAACTCCGACAGCTCCGCCGTCCGGGTGGGCGCCTCCGTCGCCGGCTCCCTCTGGGTCGCGGCCGTCGTGGGGGAACTCGTCTACGCTCTGATCCGGGCCGAGGACACCTCCGTATGGGGCCTGATGAACGTGTACTTCGGCGACGGCAGGACCGATATCGCGATGTCCCTCGATCTGTCCGCGGTCCTGTTGTGGCTCGGTGTGACCGTCTTGTTCACCGTCGTCACGGCCATTGCCCGCAGCGGGGGTTCCACCAGTGGGCACGGGGAGTTCTGAGGCACCGCCCGCGCATCGTCTCCGGTGGCCGCCTTCGGCCGATCCCGGATGGGATCGGCTCGGCTCGTCTGCCACTGCGCCCGAGGCCACCCCGGCAGGCCGCCGGCCCGTACGACGCGGCGATCACCGAGATCACCGCCGGCCGCCCGTCCTCGAGTCTGTCCTGCACGTCGGTGGTGGCGGGCATGCTGGACGTGCTCGACGTCGAACCCGGCCACCGGGTCCTGGAATTGGGTGCGGGTAGCGGCTGGAACGCCGCACTCCTCGCGCACCGCGTCGGTTCGGCCGGCCACGTCACCACGGTGGAGACCGCCTCCGACCTCGCGGCCCGCGCCCGAGACACCCTGACCCGCGCGGGCCTCGCCGAGACGGTCACGGTCGTCCTGGGCGACGGCGCGCTCGGCCGGTCCGAAACCGCCCCGTACGACCGCGTGATCGCCACCTACGCCGTCGACCACGTCCCCTGGACCTGGATCGAGCAGCGCCCGGGCGGGGATCTGGTGTTCCCCTGGGGCCGGTTGGGGCATTTCGCGGTGACGGTCGCCAAGGACGGCCGCTCGGCGACGGGGTGGTTGCAGGGCCTGGCCCGGTTCATGCCGGCCCGCGACATCGCTGCGGACCCGGAGTTCGACGAGGTTCGGGCGCAACGTGCCGCGGAGGACGAACGCCTGCTCGCGCGGGACGTTGCGCCGTTGCACACGGACCGCGATCTGCTGTGGGCGTTGCGCGTCGCGCTCCCCGATGTCGTGTACGCCACCGACACCGACGTGGACGGTGTGAACGTGTGGGTCCACGACTGCGCCGGGTCGTGGGCGGTGGCGACCACGTTGCCCGACGGCCGGGTCCGCGCGGGGCAGGGCGGTGCGCGGCGCCTGGTCGACGAGATCGAGGAGGCCTGGGACGCATGGGAGCGCGCGGGCCGGATCCGCCGCTGGGACCACGGCGTCACGATCACCGCCGAGGAGCAGTACCTCTGGGCGGGCGAGGCCGTCGGCGGTCGCCGGTGGCCGATCCCCGCACCGGCACCGACCCCCCACTGACCTGTCCGCCGCCGAAAGCAACTCGCCGTGGACGGCGCGTCCCGATCGACGACGTCCACCCTCCGCCGGAGGCAGTGCGGGCGTACCGGGCCGGCATCACCGGGTGCGCCCCGGCAAGCTGGTGCCGGTCCCGTGACCGCGCCCCGATTACCGGAACAGCGCGGAGAGTTCGGCACTCGGGGACGCGTGCGCTCGGAGGTTGACGCTTGTTCGGCGTGGCGGTCCGGCAATCGGGGTTCTCACGCGATGGTCAGGACGTGGTCGCTGATCAGGTGTGTCGCTCCGACGACGCCTGCGGCGCCGCCCAGTTCGGACAGCACGATGGGCAGGTTCTCCGTCGCCAGGGGCAACGACTGGCGATACACGACGCTGCGGATCTCGGCGAGCAGCGGGTGGCCGAGCCCGGCCACACCGCCCCCGATGATCACCATCGCGGGGTTGAAGAAGCTCACGAGCGCGGCGATCACCCGGCCGAGTCGGGCGGCGCCCTCACGCACGATGGTCACCGCGCCGGGGTCGCCGGCGGTGACCGCGTCGCCGACGTCGCGGGCGGAGAGGGGCCCGTTCTCGGCGGACCTGCGGGCGAGGAAGGGAGAGGCGCCCGACGCGGCCGCCGCTTCGGCCTCACGGGCCAGGGCCCAGCCGGAGAAGTAGGACTCCAGGCAGCCGGCGTTGCCGCACACGCACATCGGTCCGGACTCGTCGAGTCGGATGTGGCCGATGTCGCCGGCGCTGCCGGAGACGCCTCGGTAGATCCGGCCGCCGACGACGATGCCGCACCCGATGCCCGTACCGATCTTGACCAGCAGGAGATCGTCGATCGACCGGGCGACGCCGGCGTGGCGTTCCCCCAGGGCCATGATGTTCACGTCGTTGTCCACGAGGACGGGGCAGTCCAGTCGTCGGCCGACCACGTCCCGGATCGGGAAACGGTCCCAGCCGGGCATGATCGGTGGGATCACCGGCATGCCCTCACGAAAGCTCACCGGTCCCGGGACGCCGATGCCCACTCCGTGGACTCGTGGGAACGGGTCGTCCTCGCGCAGTTTGTCGACGAGCGCGAATACCCGGTCGAGCACCGCCGCGGGGCCGCCGCGCACGTCGCACGGCTCGGTCAGATGGCCGAGCACTTCCAACTCGCCGTTGGTGACCGCGACATCGATCGACGTCGCGCCGATGTCGACGCCGACGAACCGCGTCGCGGATGCGATACGTACGATGCCCGAGCGTCGCCCGCCACGCGAGGCCGCGAGTCCGGCCGGCTCCACCAGGCCCAATTCGACGAGCCGATCGATCTCGACGGCCAGTTTGGAGCGTGAGATCTGTACGGCGTCGCCGAGTTCGCTCCGGGACCGTGGCCCGTGGTCGCGCAACAACTCCAGCAGGTGCGCCTGGTGCCGGTTCTCCGGTCCGAACTGCGTTTCCATGGCCTCGTCCCCCTCGTCCCCCTCGTGATCCGGTGGGATCACATCGTCCACGTCCCGCGACGATCCCGCCGAGCCTTTCCCGGGGTCGTCACGGGTGACGGGCACGTGGTGACCGGCACTGGACTTTTGTCCTGATTTTCCGTCGTTCGCGTGGCGCATCATCAACTTTTTCCATTTCGATAACAAAGTTGTGCCGACGGTACCGCGAAGGCCGCGACCCCGTCGGAACGGGGCCGCGACTTCGCGGCGAGCCGGCGCGCGTCATCGCGAACCGCTACGGCTTTGAGGGTATTACGCCCTGTTCAGGCAGCGATCACCCTCCGATGTCGGCGATCACCCGATTCGCATCGCGGGTGATCACCGTGCGCACATCCGCGTTCGGGACCACCTTCGGGTCGGCGACGAGGGTCTTGAGCTTGCCGAGTTCGGCCATCGCCCGGTCGTCCCGGCCCTGCGCCTCGGCCACCCGGGCCTTCTCGATCTGTCGGGTGAGCTTCGTCCTGGCCGTCGCGGACAACCATCCCGTGCCACGGAAACGGTCGACGAGGTTCTGCATGTCGCGCATCGACGTGGTCACCGTGAAGCGGACCGCGGTCGTCGTCGTGTTGCCCGCGTTGTCCGCCGCCGAGACGTCGACCGTGTGCTGCCCCAGGCTCAGGGCGAACAACGGTTGAACGGTGCCGGATGTGAAGGGCTTCGCGTCGAGCGTGCCCGCGAGCGTCTTGACGCCCGAGGTCGGATCGATCGCCTCCCAACTCACCCGCACGTCCTGCGCGTCGCCGTAGAGCGCGCCGTCGGCGACCCCGGCGACCAACAGCACGGGCTTGGTCCCGTCGATCTTGATCGTCGCGGCCTTGTCCGGCTCGACGAGTCCGGCCCGGTCGACACCGCGGTAGCGCAGCACGTGCTCCCCGTCGCCGGACACCGACACCGGGCTGTCCGAGTAGGGCGTCCAGGCGCCGCCGTCCAGCGCGAATTCGATTCCCGCGACCTTCGAGGACGCGTCGACGGCGGTCAGCGTGACGGGTATCGCTCCCCGGTGCCAGCCGCTGTCTCCCGGCGCCGCGAATCCCGCCGTGGTCAACGGAGCCGTGGCGTCGACCCTGACCACCAGTTCCCGGCCCTCCTCGGTGTTGCCCGCCTTGTCCTTCGAGCGGTACCGGAGCTTGTGTTCGCCGTCGCCGCCGACGCTCACCGGGGTTCCGTCGTACGCGGCCCACCCGGCGCCGTCCAGGTCGTACTCGGTGGAAGCGACCCCGGACCCGCCCGCCTCGTCGACGCCGGCGAGCGTGACGTTGACGGGAGCCGCCGTGTACCAACCGTCCTTGCCCGTGGGCTGCGCCGGATCGGGCGTCGCGTTGGTCACCGGTGCCTGGGTGTCCGTGGCGACCCTGGCGAACCTCCAGTTCTGGTTGGCCGCGCCGTTGCAGGTCCACTGCACGACCTTGGCGCCGTCCTGCGTGCCTACGCCGGCGACGTCCGCACACAGCTTGCTCGCGACGTTGGCCAGCGCGAATGTGCCGGCACGGGGGCTCACCGCGGGCTTCCAGCGTTGGTTGCCGCCGTTGTTGCACGTGTACTGCACGAGTTGCACGTCGAGTCGGGTGGACCAGCCGGGGACCTCCAGGCACTTGCCGTCGATCGCCGACTTGATCGTGTACGAGCCGTCACCGACCGGGTCGACCTGCCACTTCTGTTCCTTGCCGGCGCCCGCTGCCTGTTGCACGATCGGCGCGGACTCGGCCGACGAGGCCCCCTGCACGGTCATGTTCTTGCCGCTGTGCTCGGCCGTCAGGGTGTACAGGCCCGCCTGGATGTCGCCGGCGACCACCTCGGGATCGAACAGGACCGCGTCCAGGTCGTAGGCGTGGTTCGTCGGCGTCTTGAACACCACGTAGAGCTTGTGCGTTCCGGCGAGCGCGGTGAGTGGCACGCCGGGGGTGATCCGGTAGTCGTTCCAGCCGCCGGTGGCCGGTACGGGTGTGCTGCCCAGGAGCGTTCCGGTGGGAGAGTCCGCGCGCAACTCGATGGACCCGCCGCCCGTGGGCGAGGACAGCCGGTAGCGAAGCGACTTGGTGCCGGCCAGGTTCGCCGGGTCGAACATGATCCAGTCGTTGTCGCTGATGTCGCCGAGGCGTTTGCCGTTCTCCGCGCCCGGCTCGTTGATCAGCCGGGTCCCGGACTGTGCGGTGAAGTACTCGGCCTGCTTGTGCCGGGGGTGGAGCATGGCGCGGGTGTGCGAGGTCAGCGGGGGCGCGCCGGAGGCGCCCTTGTCGGTGTACTTGGCACTGACGATGTAGTAGAGATTGGCGCCTTCGGGGTGTCCGCCCAGGTCACCGGTGTCGATGGTGCCTTCGCAGCCGGGGATGTCGGTGGTGTGGTGCGCGTGGTCGTCGTGCCCCAGAGCGGGGTTGACGATGACCTTGGTGCAGTCGATCACTCCGTCCTCGGGATCGGTGACCGTGACCTTGTAGGGCACGCGGTCGCCGAATTCGATGAAGCCGCCGTCGGCCGGAAGGTCCAGCTTGATCGTGGGCGCGGTGTTGCCCACGGTGACGGATACGTTGGCGAAGCCGGTGTCACCGGTCGTGTTGGTGACCTTCAGTTGCGCGTTGAAGGCGCCGACGGCGGTGTAGACGTGGGTGGGGTTCGGGTCGGTGGAGTCGATGGTGCCGTCGCTCTCGAAGTCCCACGCGTAGGTGATCGGGATGTTGTTGGGATCGTGCGTACCGTCGCTGGAGAACGCGACCGTCAGTGGTGCCGGGCCGTTGGTCGGCGTTCCGTTCGCCACGGCGACGGGTTGGCGCCGGCCCTGGGTGTAGTCGATCCGGTAGAGACCGGAGTCGTTGTTGCCGCCACCGAAGTCCCTGCCCCAGTCGAGCACGTACATCGAGCCGTCGGGGCCGAAGGTCATGTCCATCGGCTTGGCGAGCCGCGCCGTCGGCAGGAAGTCGTTGATCTTGTGGAGCTTGTTCGACGCGTCGAAGCGGATCTCCCGGATGAAGCCGCGCGCCCACTCGTAGAAGAAGCCGGCGCCGTCGTAGTAGGCCGGGAACTTCGTGGTCGAGGGGTTGTTCGGGTCGTAGCGGTAGACGGGGCCGGCCATCGGCGCGCTACCGCCGCTGCCCATCTCGGGGAACTCGGGGGAGGCGCCGTAGCCGTACCAGATCTGCGGCATCTGCACGGCCGGGAGCCGGGTCAGTCCGGTGTTGTTGGGCGAGGGGTTCGTCGGGGCGGCGCAGTCGAACTTCGCCCCCACGGCCCCGTTGTCGGGGTTGTAGGGCGCGTAGGGCTGGTTGTTGCCGTGGCAGAACGGCCAGCCGAAGTTGCCGGGCTGCGCGATGACGTTGTACTCGACCAATCCCTCGGGCCCCCGGTCGGTGGTGGGCAGGCCGCGGTCGGGCCCGTAGTCGGCCACATGCAGCCGGCCGGTGCCCTGGTCGACGCGGAAGCGGAAGGGGTTGCGGAAGCCCATCGCGTAGACCTCCGGCCGGGTCTTGTCCGTGCCCGGGGCGAACAGGTTCCCGGTCGGGATGTCGTATCCGCCGTCGGCCTTGGGCTTGATCCGCAGAATCTTGCCGCGCAGGTCGTTGGTGTTCCCCGCGGTGCGCGCCGCGTCGAGCATGGACTTGCCCGGTCGCCAGTCGAGCGGCGCGTAGCCCTGCCACGCCGCATCGAGGTTGGGCGGCGTGTCGTCGCCGGTGCCCAGGTAGAGACTGCCGTCGGGGCCGAAGTCGAGGGCGCCGCCGGTGTGTCCGGGCTCGGGGAAGGTCCGGTCGCGGTACGCGGGCACCTCGATGACGGTCTTCTCGCTCGCGGGGTCGATCGTGTCGCCCGTGACGGTGAACCGGGACAGTCGGTTGACATCCGCGGCGGCGTTCTTGGGTGCGTAGTAGAGGTAGATCCACTTGTTCTGCGCGAAGCCGGGATCCAGAACCATGCCGACGAGGCCGTCCTCGCCGCCCGTGTACACGTCGAGCTTGGCCGCGGTGACCGTGCTGTGCGTGTCCGGCTTGTAGACCTTCACCTCGCCGGCGCGCTGGATGTAGAACACGCGCCCGTCGGGAGCGACGGAGAGCTGCATGGGGTCGACGGTGTTCTCGTCGAGGGCGACCTTCTCGAAACTGCTCCACACCGTGGGCCCGCAGTCGCCGGGTACGTTGCCGGCCGCCCACTTGAGGCCGCCGATGATGTGCTTGCGCAGATCGGGTTCCGCGTAGGAGGAGGCGGTGTGGCCCATGGCCGTGGCCCAGATCCGGCCGCCCTCGGCGTTGCGACACCACGAGATCGGGTGGTCGGCGCCCATCCTGGACGGGCCCGGGTCGTAGGTGCTCTCGTCCGCCGTCACCAGGACGTGCACGTTGCCCCGGGGGTTCTTGTCGAAGTTGTACCACTCCTCGCTGCGGGACCAGCGCTCCGGCAGGTCCTTGGTCGAGGGGTGTACGCGGTCGGCGACCTTGGCGGTGCCGGGCAGGACTCCGGGCGAGTGGGCGGGCATGTGGGCGCCGCCGTTGACCAGGTTGTCCCACCACGGGAATTCGTTGTCGATACCCATGTCGGTGGCGTTGTGCAGGGCCACGATGCCCTTGCCGGAGTGGACGTACTTCTGCAGGGCCTGGCGCTGGGCCTCGGTGTCCCAGACCATGCCCGAGTTCTGCAGCATGACGATGACGTCGAAGCCGGCGAGGTTCGCGTCGTTGAAGACGGCGGAGTCGTTGGACTGCACGACCTCGTAGTGGTTCGCCTCGGCCTCGTCCTGGAACATCTTGATGCCGGCCGGGATCGACTCGTGGACGTAGCCGACGGCCTCGGTGAACAGCAGCGCGCGGAAGGTTGCGTGTGCCTGGGCCTGGGGAACGGGCGTCAGGGTGAACAGGGCCAGGGCCATCGCGAGGACGGCTCCGAGTGATCGCACGGATCGCGAGGCGGGTAGGTGACGGGGTGGACCGATCGAGCGCATGGGTTCTCCTCGTTTCGCGCAGGGGTGCGCTGCTCGTGCCGCGCGGGTCGCGGGCGAGCGGGACGGTGCGAGGGTTTTCCGTGGCCGGTTGGTCGGACCGGGCGAGGTGCCGTACGGGTCAGAGCGCGGCGAGGGTCGCGCGCAGGAAGGCGATGCCGTCGCGGGCGATCGCGTCCTGGGTGGCCGCGAGGGGTCTCCAGATGGAGGCGGCCACCGCGATCGAGGCGTTGTGCGCGGTGAACGACTCGATGCAGAGCGGACCTTGATGGCCGGCTGCCGCCAGGGCGGTCAGGAAGCCGGGCCAGTCGAGGTGGTCGGTGCCGGGCGTGCCGCGGTCGTTCGCGCATACCTGCACGTGCGCGATCCGGCCCGCCGCCGCTTGGACGGCGCCGACGAGGTGGTGTTCCTCGATGTTCTGGTGGTAGGTGTCCAGGGCGATGCCGACGGCGTCGGCGGGGAGTTCGGCGATGGCTTCCAGGGTTTGCGCGACGGTGTTGAGCACGCTGGTCTCGTACCGGTTGAGGGGTTCGACGGCCAGGAGGACGCCGGCGGAGCGGGCGTGTTCGACGATCGGGGCGAGGCCGTCGCGGAACTCGTCGAGGAGGCGGGCGCGTTCGGCCTCGGTCGTGCGCCAGGTGCGGCCGACCGCCGCGTACATGGGGCCGGCGACGACGGGCGCGCCGACCTCGGCGGCGGCGTCGACGCAGCGGCGCAGGTAGTCGCGGGTACGACCCAGGCCCACCGCGTCGGTGGCGACGAGGTCGCGGCCCGGGGGCATGACGGCCGCGACGGAGGCCGCGGTCAGGTCGTGGTCGAGCAGGATTTCGCGGACCTTGGCCGGGCTCCAGTCATCCGGCTGCTCCAGCGGGAGTTCGACCACGTCCGCGCCGAACTCACGGATGCGGGGCGCGAGTCGGAGGAGGTCGCCGTCGGTGAGCGGGGAAGCCCAGATCCAGGTGTTCACACCGAGCGCACGCATGTCCGTGCTCCTTGTCGTCGCGGGATCGAAGAAGCTGCAGGATCGGTGACCGACCGGAGTCGGGGCGACGAGACGATCGCCCCGACTCGCTCGACTACTTGCCGCCCCACTTGGCGGGATAGCCGGGCAACGTCTCGCAGCCGCACATCGCGTAGTGCAGCGGCGGCATGCCGGGCTTGAGGTACTGATCGCGGTTGTCGGCCGTGATGGTGGGCTGCGGCAGCTTCCATTCCTTGGGTACCGGTTCGCCCTTGAGGATCCTCAGCGCCGCGATGATCGGAGTGCGCCACTGGTACGAGGGGTACGTCGGGGCGATCGCGGTGAGGTTCTTCTTCTTCCAGACCTCCAGGAACTGCTGCTGGTCCTCGCCGGTGATCGGCGGGACCTTCTTGCCCGCGTCCTCGAACGCCTCGACGGCCGCGACGGCGGTGTCGCCGGCGTCCATCCAGACGCCGTCGATGGTGCCGTGGCGCTGGATGGCGTCGCTGACGACGGCCTTGGTCTTGGCCGGGTCGCCGTCGGTGAACTTGACGTCGACGACGTCGAGTCCGCCCTGCTCCAGCACACGCTTGCCCGCGGCCCAGCGGTTCTCCAGGACGTCGACGCCGGGCAGGATCCGCAGCGCGAGGATCTTCCCGCCGGGCTTGACCTTCTCCTTCAGGAACTTGGCGCCGGTGTCGCCGAAGGCGTAGCCGCCGACGGGGTTGACGAAGGTGACCGGGCAGTCGGTGCTGACGCCTCGGTCGAAGACGACGACCGGGATCTTTCCGCACGCGGCCTTGACGGCCGGGGTGAGCGTGGCGGTGGTGTTGGGCGAGACGATCAGCGCGGAGCAGCCCTTGCCCGCGAGTTCCTGGATGTCGGAGATCTGCTTGTCGTCCTTGCCCTGGGCGTCCAGGACGGTGAACTTGGCGATCTCGGGGTGGGTGGCGGCCTCGGCCTGGATGTTCTTGAGGCCGGTCTGGCGCCAGTTGTTGGCGACGCTCGCGTTGGAGAAGCAGATCTCGTACGGGCCGTCCTTCTTGTACTGCGTGGTGTCGACCATCTGCCGCGGGTCGAGCACCTGCTCCCAGGGCTTGTCCGCTGGGCCCTGCGGGGTCGCCTTCAGGAGCGCCAACTGGCGGTCGTAGTCCGCCTGTACGAAGAACTTCGAGTCGCCGGAATCGCCCTTGTCGGGACTCGCTCCGGGGGCGGACGCGCCGGGGACGCCGGGGGCCTTGGTCGCCGACGAGGAGTCGGCCTTGTCGCTGGAACAGGACGCCGTGGCCAGCAGGGCGGCCGCGACGGTCAGGCCGACGGACAGTCTGTGTCTCATCGTGATTCTCCTCGGGAGGGTCGGGACAGGAAGGACAGGTGGGCGGACACGCGGGCACGGAGCCGGGACCAGTCGACGGCCCCCAGCGCGACGGCGCTGATGACGATGACGCCCTGGACGGTGGTCTCCAGGGCGTTGGAGACCCCGCGCAGGTTGAGCAGGGTGAACAGGGTCTGCAGGGACAGCGCGCCGGCCATCGCCGCGACCACCGAGCCGCTGCCGCCGCCGAGTGCGACGCCGCCGAGGACCACGGCGGTGATGGCCTCGAACTCGTAGCCCCGCCCGGCCTGGGCGGAGACCCCGGAGAAGCCGCCGACGAGGATCGCCGCGACCGCGGCGGCCGTGCCGGACAGGACGAACGCGAGGACGCGTACCCGCATCACGCGCACTCCGGCCAGTCCCGCGGCCTCGGCGTTGTCGCCGGTGGCGACCAGGGTGCGGCCGAAGTTGGATCGCATGAGCACGACCGCGACGACACCCACCGCGACGCACACCAGCACGGCCCAGGGCACGGATCCGAAGGCGATGCTGCGGCCGATCCGGCGGAAGTCGTCGGGCAGGATGCCGCTCGGGGAGCCCTGGGTCCAGTAGAAGACGGCGCCTTCGAGGATCAGGGTCATGCCGAGTGTCGCGATGAACGAGGGCACCCGCAGCACCGTGGTCACGAGCCCGTTGATCAGGCCGACGAACGCGCCGCCGATGAGCAGGACGGCCACGACGATCGTCCAGTGCGCGCCGGGGAAGGCGTGGTAGGTCTCCGCGGTGACCACGACGCCGACCGTGACGAGCGCGCCCACGGACAGGTCGTAGCCGCCGGAGACGATCACGAGGTACTGGCCGGCGGCGAGGACCACCAGTGGCGCCGAGCGCTTGAGGAAGGCGAGGAAGGGATCGGGCTGGAAGAAGGTCGGGTCCTCGATGCCCAGTGCGAGCAGCAACACCGCGAGGAGCAGGTACACCGGCGCGCCGGCGCGCAGCGAGGCGGCGAACCGTCGTGCGGGTGTGGCGCGGGCCACGAGGTGCGGATCGGCGGACGTGTGCGGTGCCCGGCGCCGCTTGTCCAGGGTGTGGACCATCACGACGCGACCCCCTTGGTGCTGCCTCGGCGGGCGTAGAGCGCGACCGCGACGATGATGACGACGCCGCGCACCACGTTCTGGAAGAAGGGGTCGACGCCGATCTGGTTGAAGACGCTGTCCAGGACGGCGAGCATCAGCACGCCGCCGATGGTGCCGGTGACCCCGCCGCGCCCGCCGGCGAGCGCGGTGCCGCCGAGCACGACCGCGGCGATGGAGGTGAGGTCGTAGCGCGCCTCGGTGCCGGCCCACGGTGAGCCGGCGCCCAGCCGGGCGGCGAGGAACAGCCCGGCCAGCCCGGCGCATACCGCACACAACACGTGCGCGGCGATGATCACGCGGTGGGTGCGCACGCCCGACAGGCGGGCGGTCTGTTCGTCGCCGCCGACGGCGTACATGTGATAGCCCAGCCGGGTGCGGCGCAGCACGAACCAGACGGCGACGGCGACCGCCAGGAGCAGGAACGCGGAGACGGGGATCGGGCCCATGCGGTCGAAGCCCAGGCGTTGGAAGGACTCGGGGACCTTTCCGGCGGGTCCGGAGTAGGTGTCCTCGATCCAGCCGCGCAGGATGAAGCCGACGCCGAGGGTGGCGATGAACGCGTTGACCCCCAGTTTGGTGACGATGAGGCCGTTGGCGAGGCCGACCGCGACGGAGAAGGCGAGCACGGCGGCGATCGCGGGGACGATGTTGCCGTCGGAGCCGTCCATGGTCTCGGCGGCGACGAGGGTGGCGATGCTGACCAGGTAGGCGACGGACAGGTCCAGGGAGCCGGTGAGGACGACGACGCTCTGGCCGACGGCGATCAGGCCCAGGACGACGGAGTTCTGCAGGATGCCGACGGTGTTGTCGAGTGTGAGGAAGGAGCCGCCGCGGGCGGTGACGGTGATCCAGCCGAGGAGGATGACGCCCAGCAGGGCCAGGTAGACGACACTGGTGGGGTCTGCGAACCGGCCGGGGAGGGCGGATTTCGCGGTGCGGGTTCGGGGTGCGAGGGCCTGGGCGTTCACGTGGCGGCCCCGGCGGCCCCGGCGGCCACGCGACCGGCGGTGGCGAGGCGCATGATCTCTTCTTCGGTCGGGCCGGCGGGCAGTTCGCCGGCGATCCTGCCTTCGGACATGACGAGCACGCGGTCGCTCATCCCGATCACCTCGGGGAGTTCGGACGAGACCATGAGCACCGCCATGCCCTCGCGTGCCAGTTCGCGGACGAGTTCGTGGATGGCGGCCTTGGCGCCGACGTCGACGCCACGCGTGGGCTCGTCGAAGACGAGCACTCCCGGGCGCACCCCGAGCCACTTGGCGATGACGACCTTTTGTTGGTTGCCGCCGGACAGGTAGCGCACCTGCTGGTCCTCGCCGCGGGCGCGCAGGGCCACGCGGGCCAGCAGTTCGGCGACGGCCGGGGCGGGGCGGGCACGCAACGGGCGGGAGAACACCGCCCGTTCGACGAGCAGGGTGTTGTCGCGTACGGATTGGCGCAGGGCGAGTCCCTCGCCCTTGCGATCCTCGCTGACGAGCGCGATGCCGGCGCGGATGGCCTCGCGCGGATCGCGCGGACGCAGCTCTTTGCCGTCGACACGCATGGTGCCGGTGGTGAACGGCGTCGCGCCGAACAGGGCTCGGGCCAGCGACGTTCGCCCGGATCCCTGGAGTCCCGCGATGCCCACGACCTGACCGGCGCGCAGTTCGAGGTCGATGGCGGCCAGCTTGGCGTTTCCGGCTCCGGTGACGGCGAGGCGCACCTTGCCGACGTCCGCGGCGCCGGCGCGTGGGGGATAGTAGGCGCCGAGTTCGCGGCCGACCATCAGGCGTACGACGGTGTCCTCGTCGGTCGTCGCGGTCGCCAGGGTGGCCACGCGCCGGCCGTCCTTGATCACGGTGACGCGGGTCGACAGGTCGAAGACCTCGCGCAGGCGGTGCGAGATGTACAGGATGCCCAGGCCGCGTCCGGTGAGCCGGCGCACGAGCGCGTAGAGCCGCTCGACCTCGTGGTCGGCGAGTGCGGCGGTGGGCTCGTCCATGATCAGCACGCGGGCGTCGGTGGACAACGCCTTGACGATCTCGACGACCTGCTGCTGAGCAACCGACAGGCGGCGGACGGGCGTTCGCGGGCCGAACGAGGTCTCGGACAGTTCGGCCAGGAGTCGGGTGGTGGCCTGCTCCATGGCGCCACGGTCGACCAGGCCGCGCCGAGTGGGTTCGCGACCGAGGAAGACGTTCTCGGCGACCGTGCGTTCCGGCAGGAGGGTGAACTCCTGGTGGATGATCGCGATGCCGGCGGCCTGGGCGCGGGCGGGATGGGAGAAGGCGACCTGTGTGCCGTCGACGGCGATGGTGCCGGCGTCGGGGGTGTGCACGCCGGCGAGGATCTTCATCAGGGTCGACTTGCCCGCGCCGTTCTCCCCCACGACCGCGTGGACCTCGCCGGCCCCCACGTCGAGGTCGACGTCGTGCAGGACGCGAACACCGGTGAATTCCTTGCGGATTCCGGTCACCGACAGCAGCGTCATCGAAGACCTCCCACGGATGCCGCGAGCCGACCGGTCGGGATCGGTACCCATCCGTTGCCGCCCTGGGCACTGGCCTCGACGGCCGCCAGGACCCGCTGGACCTGGAGTCCGTCGGCGAAGGTGGGGGTCGGGTCGCGCCTTTCGGTGATCGCGGTGAGCAGGTCCGCCGCCTGGTGCGTGAACGTGTGCTCGTAGCCGAGCAGGTGGCCGGCCGGCCACCAGGCGCCGGCGTAGGGGTGTTCGGGCTCGGTGACCAGGATGCGGCGGAAGCCGGCGGTGCGGGCGTCGTCGGTGCGGTCGGCGAACCACAGTTCGTTCATCGCCTCGAAGTCGAAGGCGATGCTGCCGGCCGAGCCGTTGACCTCGATGCGCAGGCTGTTCTTGCGCCCGGTGGCGAAGCGGGTGGCCTCGAACGAGGCCAGGGCACCGCCGGAGAGCCGGCCGATGAACAGCGCGGCGTCGTCCACGTCGACGTCGCCGTGGACGGCGGTGAGTTCGGCCACCGGGCGTCGGCGGACGAACGTCTCGGTGAGTGCGCTGACCCCGGTGAGGAGTTGGCCGGTGACGAACTGGGCGGTGTCGATGATGTGCGCGCCGATGTCGCCGAGCGCGCCGGAGCCCGCCTCGTCCTTGGCGAGCCGCCACACCAGTGGGTGTTGGGGATCGACGATCCAGTCCTGGAGGTACTGGGCACGCACGTGGCGTATCTCGCCCAGGCGTCCCTCCGCGACGAGATCGCGGGCGAGGGTGACGGCGGGTACGCGGCGGTAGTTGAACCCGACCATGGCGCGCACGCCGCGGGTGGCGGCCTCGTCGGCGGCGGCCACCATGGCCTCGGCCTCGGCGACCGTGTTGGCCAGCGGCTTCTCGCACAGGACGTGCTTGCCGGCGGCGAGGGCGGCGACGGCGATCTCGGCGTGCGAGGCGCCGGGGGTGCAGATGTCGACGATCTCGATGTCGTCGCGCTCGATCAGCGCGCGCCAATCGGTGAGGGCGGCGTTCCAGCCCAGGCGTCGCGCGGCGGTCGTCGCCGCGGCGCGGTCGCGTCCGGCGAGGGCGACCATCGTCGGTGCCCGCGCCAGGTCGAAGAAGGCGTTCACGGTGCGCCACGCCTGGGAGTGCGTACGACCCATGAACGAGTAGCCGACCATGCCGACCCCGATGCCTGCGCTTGCGCTCGGACCGTCGAACTGCGTGGTCACGGATGCGTCCCTTCGCATGGTCCGGCCCGGACGGCCGGTGCTTGGCCAGGAATGTAGTGCGTTCTTCCTGTGTGAAGAAGAGTTTTCCCAGAAGAAATCCAACTTCTTCCAGATGATGGACAAACTATGTGGTCGTGGTGATGCCGCCGGGGGCGAGAGCTCACGAAGTCGCACCACCACGCCGGAGTTGCCGACCCGTGTGCCGGCGACCCGTCGCCTACGGGTTCGCCAGGCCCAGTTCGAGCAGCAGGGCCTTGACCTGGGTCGCGTGCACCGTGTCGCGTTCGGCGGTGGGGTCGCTGCACAGCAGGAGCGGGGCGTCCGCCGCGTCGGTGGGGAGTCGTCCGTGGGTTCCCCGTACCGGGGCGGGGTCGAGCGGGACGACGGCCATGCGGTAGCGCAGCCCGAGTCGCTTGCGGGCCAGCGCCACGCCCGCCTTGAGTTTGACGTGGGGGTCGGCGGGGTCCCAGAACAGTTCGGCCGGGTCGTAGCCGGGTTTGCGGTGGATCTCGACCTGGCGGGCGAAGTCGGGGGCACGCTCGTCGTCGAGCCAGTAGTAGTACGTGAACCATGCCTCGGGCTCGGCGACCACCACCAGGTCGCCGGCCCGGTCGTGGTCGAGCCCGTACTCGCGTCTGCCGTCGGTGTCCAAGACCTCGGCCACGCCCGGTTGTTCCGCGAGCAGGGCGGCGACGCGGGGACGGTCGGCCGGGTCGCGGACGTACACGTGGGCGATCTGGTGGTCGGCCACCGCGAAGGCCCGCGAGGTCCACGGGTCCAGGTACTCCATGCCGTCCTGGGTGTGCACGCGCAGCAGACTCGCGCGGCGCAGCACGCGGTTGACGTCGACGGGCCGGCGTGCGCGGGTGATGCCGTATTCGCTGAGCACGACGACGGTGCAGCCGCTCTCGGCGGCCCGGCGCAGGAGTGGGGCCAGCGCGGTGTCGATCTCGCGCGCGGCCCGGATCGCCTCGGGGGCATCGGGGCCGTGCCGTTGGAGGTCGTAGTCCAGGTGCGGCAGGTAGGCGAGGGTCAGATCGGGCCGGTGCCTGCGCAGCACGTATGCGGTCGCGTCGACGATCCATTGCGAGGAGCGGATGGAGGCGGTCGGTCCCCAGTAGTGGAAGAGGGGGAAGGTGCCCAGGAGGGCGGTGAGTTCGTCGTGCAGCTCGGGCGGATCGGTGTAGCAGTCGGGTTCCTTGCGGCCGTCGGAGTAGTAGATCGGCCGGGGGGTGAGCGTCCAGTCGACGTCGGCGCCCATGGCGTACCACCAGCCCATGTTGGCGACGGTGTAGTCGGGGCGTACGCGTCGGGCCGCCTCCCAGATCTTCTCGCCCGCCACGAGGCGGTTGTGCTGCCGCCACAGGAGTACCTCGCCGAGTTCGCGGAAGTACCAGCCGTTGCCGACGATGCCGTGCTCGCGCGGGAGGTCGCCGGTGAGGAAGGTGGATTGCACGGAGCAGGTCACCGCGGGCAGCACCGGGTCCAGGCGGGCCTGGAAGCCGCTGTCGGCGATGCGGCGCAGCGCGGGCATGTGGGCGAGCAGGCGGGGGGTGAGTCCGACGACGTCCAGGACCAGCAGACGGGGCATCAGGTTCCCTTCCGGTCGGCGGGTTTCAGGCCCAGGTCGAGCAGGGCCGCGCGCAGTGCGGCGAGTTCGGCGGCGATGCCGGCGACCAGGGCCCGGGGGGCCGGCGGCCCGGTGTCGTCCAGGACCGGCCAGGTGTAGGTCTCGACCTCGATGTGGTCGGTGCGCGCGCGGGAGCCGGCGAACAGACCTTCCAGGGCGCGGTCGAGCACGTCGTGGGTGGCCGTCAGCGGCGCGCGCGGTCGGCCGTGGAGGGGGAGGTGGTAGTGGACGCGCCAGGGCGCGTTGCCGGGAAGGCCGCCGGCGAGGGCCCGGGGCAGGTCGTCGACCGCGAGCGGTGGGGTGCCGGCTTCGCGGGTCTGGTGGAGGAAGCGTGGTTCGGCGTAGGGGCGGAGGATGTCGGGGGCTGGTGCCTGGGCGTGGAGGGCGCACGAGGCCTGGGATTTGACCACGGGTATGCCGGCGTTCTCGAGCGTGGCCAGGGCCGTGTGCGGATCCTCGAAGCCGACGGCGAGGTGGCACGTGTCGAGGCAGACGCCGATCCGATCGGGGTCGGTGCCGCGCAGTGCGGCGACGGCCTGGTCGGTGGTCTCCAGGACGCAGCCGGGCTCGGGTTCCAGGCCGACGCGGATGCGCCGGCCGTGGCGCGATTCGATGTGTTCGAGGCCGGCGGCGAGCTGGTCGAGGGCGCGTCGGGCGGCGGCGGAGCGTTCGGCCGGCCACGGCGTGCGCCAGGCGAGCGGCAGCGTGGACACGCTGCCTCGGGCGGCGTCGTCGGGGAGCAGGTGGGCGAGGATGCGGGCGCAGTCGAGCGTGTACGCCAGCCGGGCGGGGTCGGCCCAGTCGGGGCTGTACACGGTGTGTTTGACGACGTCGTGCTGGAAACCGGTGTAGGGGAAGGCGTTGAGGGTGACCACTTCGAGCCCGCGCAGGGCGAGTTCGCGGCGCAGGCGTTCGATCGCGGCGTGGTCCCGGGTCAGCGCGGTGGCGACGGGGCGGGCGAGCCACAGGCCGACTCCGAGCGTGTCGAGGTCGAGTTCGGTCCGTACGGGTTCGCAGAAGCGGCCGAGTTGTTCGAGGACGCCGTCGAGGTCCTCGGCGGCGTGGACGTTGGTGCAGTAGGCGGCGTGGACGAGGGTGCCGTCGTGGTGTCGGAACCTCATGCGCGCGCTCCGCGCAGGATGGAGTTGCCCTCGTGGGTGTCGCCGGGTCGAGCGCGGACGAGGGCGTCCGGGGCGGGGAGGTCGAGGCGGTTGCTCTGGGCGTAGAAGGCGACGGGGTTGCGCCACAGGACCTGGTCGACCTGGTCCGCGCTCCAGCCGGCCGCGAGCATGGCGCGGCCGGTGTGCACGGTGGACAGGGGATCGCTGTGCCCCCAGTCGGCGGCGGAGTCGACCACCACGCGGTCGGGGCCGATGGCGCGCAGGACCTCCACGACCCGTTGCGGGGTCATCTTGGTGTCGGGGTACACGGAGAAGCCCATCCAGCAGCCGGTGTCCGCGACGAGTTCGACGGTCATCTCGTTGAGGTGGTCGATCAGGACGCGGCCGGGCTCGATGGCGCTGTCGCGGATCAGGTCGAGGGTGTGCCGGACGCCGGCCGGCTTGTCCCGGTGGGGGGTGTGGATCAGGGCGGGCAGTTCGAACTCGACCGCGAGGGCGAGCTGGTGGGTGAAGGCGTGCTCCTCGGCGTCGGTCATCGAGTCGAAGCCGATCTCGCCCACGGCGACGACGCGGTCCTTGGCGAGGAACTCGGGGAGGAGGTCCAGGACGGGTGCGCAGCGGGGGTCGTTCGCCTCCTTCGGGTTGAGGGCGATGGCGCAGAAGTGCTCGATCGTGTACTGGGCGGCGCGGAACGGCTCCCAGCCCAGGAGGCTCTGGAAGTAGTCGACGAAGGACGCGACGGACGTGCGGGGTTGGCCGAGCCAGAAGGCCGGTTCGACCAGGGCCCGGATGCCGGCGTCGCGCAGGGCGCGGTAGTCGTCCGTGGTGCGCGAGGTCATGTGGATGTGGGGGTCGAAGACGCGCATCGGTGAGGCTCCTCGGCTACGGTGCGAAGGCGGTGGCGATCGATTCGAGGCCGGCGGGTGAGGGCCGTCCGGCGGCGGTTCGCTCTCGGCCGAGGTCGCGGAGGATGCGGGCGAGTTCGGCGTCGGCGCGTTGGGCCAGGTCGGCGACGGTGGGGGTCGGGGGGAGGCCGACGAAGAGGCACTTGAGGACTCCGTGCCGCCACGCGGCGGCGTCCAGGACCCGGGCGCAGGGACCCATCGCGGCGGCGATCAGACGGTGGTCGTTGGTCCGCAGGGCGTCCTCGACCAGGTCGCGCGCCGTTGCCGGGTCGACGTCGGGCAGGTAGGGCAGGGCCCGCAGCACCGCGCGGCGTTCGCACGGGTCGCCGCGGTCGTACAGAGCGCGGACCAGGGCGGTCGGGTCGACGGGCGCGGGGCTGCCGTCCCGGCCGCGGGCGACGGCGTGCAGCAGCAGGACGCGCGCGGCGTCGTCGCAGGTCCAGCCCGCGACCCCGGCGAGGTCCGCGCGTCCGCAGGCTCGGCCCGCCGAGGCGAAACCGGCGGCCAGGCGGGCGGGGTTCGCCGCCGTTCGGGCGGGCCAGTCCCGTCGTTCGGGGCGGACGCCGGCCTCGAACGCCGCGCGCAGCGCGTCGAGGTGCGGTTCGGGCGGTCGAGGGTCGGCCGCCGGCCGCGTCGCGGTCGGTGTACCGGTGTGCGCTTCGCGGTGCTCCGGGTGCCTCATCCGGCGATCTCCTTTTCGACCGCGCGCAGGAAGGCGATCGAGCGGCGGGCGGTCTCGGTGGCGGCGTGGCTGTGGCGCGGCAGTTCGACGCCGACCAGCCCGTCGTAGCCGGTGTTCGCCAGGGCGTGCAGGACGGGCGGGAAGTCGATGTCGCCCTGCCCGAACTCCAGGTGTTCGTGCACGCCGCGGCGCATGTCCTCGATCTGTACATTGACCAGGTGTGGGCCGGCCTGTGCCACGCAGTCGGGCACCGGTAGCGGCTCCAGGCAGCGGCAGTGTCCGATGTCCAGGGTCAGGCCGAGGTGTTCGGGGCGGCCCAGGCGCCGCCACAGTTCCTCGTAGCGGTCGAGGGTGTCGACGAACATTCCGGGTTCGGGCTCGAAGCCCAGGCTCACGCCGTGTGCCTGCGCTTGGGTCAGGACCCGCGCGCAGCCCGCGGTCAGGCGCTCCCAACAGGCCCGCGGGTCGACGTCGCGGGGGGCTCGGCCGCTCCACAACGACACGACGGGGGCGCCGAGTTCGGCCGCGACGCGCACCGCGCGCGCCAACAGGTCCACGCGTCGGTCCGCCCCGGCGGTGTCGTCGAGCAGGGTGGGCCGGTGCTTGCGCCAGGGGTCGAGGAGGTAGCGTGCGCCGGTCTCGACCACGACCGACAGGCCGAGCCGGTCCAGCCTCGCGGCCACTCCCGCGACGCGGGAGGCCAATCCGGGGGTGAAGGGGTCCAGGTGGTGGTGGTCGAGTGTCAACGCGACCCCGTCGTAGCCGAGGTCGGCGAGTATCTCGAGCACGTCGCCGATGCGATGGTCGGCGAAACCGTTGGTGCCGTAGGCGAATCTCACGGGGACTTCCTCCTCCGCTGGGATCGGGTGTGGTCCGGGGCCCGGTTCGGGCTCGGGTTCGGGTCCCGGTTCGGGTTCGGGTCCGGGTTCGGGTCCGGGTTCGGGCCGGCGACGGGCGGGTTCGCCTCGCTCAGGTGGGTGATACGTGTCGGGTGAGGGCGCGGGCGAGGGGCCAGGACGCGGACAGCGCGAGTGCGGCGCCGGGTCGACCGAGTCGGGACAACAGGGCGGCCTGCAGCGGGATCAGGGCCAGGACGCCGCCGCCGACGGCCGCCCGGATCGCCGGGGCGTGGGGGGTGGCGCTCGCCCGCAGCAGTGGACGGCCGTAGGTGGCCGCGTACGCGATCAGCGCGGCGGCCGACGCGGGTGTCGCCCCGCCCCGGTCCGCCGGTTTCACGTCGCCGGTGCGACGGCCGTGCCCGATCCCGGCGGCGGCGATCGCGGTCGCCGCGGCGGTGGCCAGGGCACGGGCGGGGGGCTCCGGTGTCGTGCCGTGTTCCTCGTGGCGGCTCAACGCGGTCAGGCCGTACGTGTGCAGGGCCACGACCGCGGCGCTCGGGGCGGCGAGCGCGCAGCGCGCCGGGTCCGCGCCGACCAGCACGTCCAGCCCGCGCGCGAGCGCCATGCCCGCCGGGGCGAACGGCGTGCCCTTCCAGATCAGGTCGTACGTCCACACCGCGCCCGCCAGGCCCAGCAGCGCCGGCAGCCGACGCCGTCCGCCGGCCCACGATCCCAGGGCGAGGCCCGTGGCCGTGAGACCGACGGCCGCCCCCAACGCGCCCCCGGGCGCGACCCGGCCCGAGGGGATGGGGCGATGCGGTCGTTCGTCGGCATCCGAGGTGCGGTCCGCGTAGTCGTTGAGCGCCATTCCCGCCCAGTACAGGCATACCGAAGCGAGCGGCAGGGCCGCCGTTCGGCCGTGCGGCAGGCGGCCGGACGCGGCCGCGCCGACCAGCACGTCGCCGGGCACGCTCAGCGCGGCCGACACCCGGACGAGTTCCGCGTAGGCTCGCAACCGGGCGGTGATCCCCGGTCGGTCGCCGCGGTCGCCGCCGTCGGCGCGGTCGGCGAGCGATCCTGCCGCCGGTTCCGGGGCGGGCACCAAGCGTGCGTTCGGCGGTATGCCCGCCCCGGGCGTGGTGTCGTCCGCGGCGGATTCGGTCGGGATGCCGTCGCCCGGGCCGCCGATACGCGCGCGTGGGCGCTCGGCCGCGCTCATCGCGTCGCCTTTCGGCCCGTCGCCAGCCGTTCCCGGGCCCAGGAGAGCAAGGTCTCGTACTGCGCGGACAGCGCGTGTTCGTCGCTTCCGACCGGGTCCTTGAAGTAGAAGGCGAGTTCGCGCAGTGGTCCCGCGCAACCCACCGCGTGGGCGCGCGCCGCCAGGCGGACGAGGTCCAGCACCAGCGGCGCCGCCAGCGCGGAGTCACAACCGGTCCAGGTGAACTGGAGGTTCATCCGGGTACCGAGAAAGCCCTCGAAGCTCACGTGGTCCCAGGCGGTCTTCCACTCTCCCAGCTCCGGCACGTTGTGGATGTGCACCCCGCCGCCCACCGGCCGGCCCAGGAGCGAACGCAGCGCCCGGTCCTTGGACTCGACCTTCGCCGCGGCCCGTTCGGGCGAGGAGAGGGTTTCGCCGTCGCCTCCGCCGAGGAGGTTCGTGCCCGACCATGACGTGACGCGCAGGGCGCGCTGGGCGAACATGGGCGCCAGGACGCTCTTGAGCAGGGTCTCCCCGGTTTTGCCGTCGCTTCCCGCGTACGGCAGGCCGCGCGCGACGAACAGCTCGGCGACGCCCGGTATTCGCGCGCCCGCCGACGGCGTGAAGTCGACGAACGCGCAGCCCGCCAGCGCGGCCGCCCACGCGTAGCGCGCACTCGGCGGCAGCACGTCGACGCCGGTCTCCAGGGCAGCGCCCAACGCGGCCGCGCTTGCGTGGGCGGGGTGCGGCCTCGGCAGCGGCTCGGTGGACGCGAGATGTACCACGACCACCCGCGTCAGGTCCTGCGCCCGGGCGAACTCCTGTATATCGCGGACCAGTTCCGCGATCTGATCGGCCTGGGGCCGCGGGTCGGCGGCGGCCACGCCCGGACGCACGCGCGCGTCGATCGCGTCGAGGCCGGCCCCCACCCGGTCCGGCAAGCCGTGCGGGAGCACCCCGTCCGCGACGAGCCGCTGTGCGCGGGCGCGGAGCCCGATCGTGTCCACGTCGTGCCCGCCGAACACCAGATCACGGAAGTCGACCAGGGCACATCGCGCGAAGGGCGTGGTGGCGGTGACGCACCCCAGCGGCGGCGCGTGGCAGGCCGAGGCCGCGAGCGCCCCGCAGATCGTGGTCACGGCGACGGACCCGCGAACACCCACCAGCCACACCCCGACTCGACCCGCGTGCTCGGGCGCCGCAGATATCGGCGACGTGGACGGCGCGTGATTCGGGGCGTGATCCGGGGCGGGCGCCTCGGGCCCGGTGGGCTCGACCCGTCGACGCGCCTTCGGTCTGCGTTCGCTCCCCGGTTCGGGCAGTCCCGTCATCACATCTCCTCGTTCGTACGTGGCGCCGGCGGGGTCGACGACGTCGTGGACGCGGTCACTCGCTCGACGGCTTCGGCACGCCGCCATCGGGATCGAACGCCACGCGTCCCGCAGGTGCGCGCGCGGCATCGGGGGCCGGTGGGGTCGTGGGAGTGCGTGAACACGGCGTTACGTTCCTTCCCGCCTTCGTCGGGTTCCGACAGCCGTGTTCCGCCAGGAATGTAGTGGATTCCGCTTCTGCCAAGAAGAGTTTTCACGAATGAAAACAAACTTATTCCTGTCTATGGACAAACTAAGCGGTCGAGTGGAGGCTGCTGCCCTCGAATCCACCGAAAGAGCGGGAGGGCGTCGGATGCACCGGCCCCGTCGCGCGGCCACCCCGCACCCGCCCGCTCCCGCGCGACGCGGACTCCGCGACGCGCCCCCGGGAAGGACGACCATGCCTCGCCCCATCACGCTGTTCACCGGTCAATGGGCGGACCTGCCCTTCGAGCAGGTGTGCCGACTCGCCGCCGACTGGGGCTATGACGGCCTCGAAATCGCCTGCTGGGGCGATCACTTCGATGTCCGACGAGCCCTCGCCGAGGAGGACTACGTGGACGGCCGCCTGGCGATCCTGAACAAGTACGGGTTGCGGACGTGGGCCATATCCAACCACTTGGTCGGACAGGCGGTATGCGACGCGATCATCGACGAGCGCCACCGCGCCATCCTGCCCACGCACGTGTGGGGCGACGGTTCGCCCGAGGGGGTGCGCCGCAGGGCCGCCCGAGAGATCCAGGACACCGCGCGAGCCGCCGCCCGACTGGGCGTCGAGACCGTGGTGGGATTCACCGGCTCGGCCATCTGGCACACCGTGGCGATGTTCCCCCCGGTATCCCCGCAGCAGATCGCGGAGGGCTTCACCGACTTCGCCGACCGCTGGAACCCGATCCTGGACACCTTCGACGAGACCGGCGTGCGGTTCGCCGCCGAAGTGCACCCGGGAGAACTCGCCTACGACTACTGGACGACGGCGCGCATGCTCGAGGCGGTCGACCGCCGGCCCGCCCTCGGCCTGAACTGGGACCCCTCCCACCTGTTGTGGCAGGGACTGGACCCGATCGCCTTCATCGTCGACTTCCGCGACCGCCTCTACCACGTGGACTGCAAGGACACCCGGCTGCGCGGCGGCGACGGCCGACGCGGTCGTCTGGGTTCCCACCTGCCGTGGGGAGACCTGCGCCGGAGCTGGGACTTCGTCTCCACCGGCCGCGGCGACGTGCCCTGGCAGGACTGCTTCCGGGCACTCAACTCGGTCGGCTACTCCGGACCGATCTCGATCGAGTGGGAGGACGCCGGTATGGACCGTCTGATCGGAGCACCCGACGCGCTCGCGTTCGTACGCTCCCTGGCCGCCATCCAACCGCCCGACGCCTCGTTCGACGCCGCCTTCCGAACGAATCGCACACCGTGAGGAAATGACGCACACCATGCGGGAATGGCGCACACCGTAATGACCACACTGTGCGGGAACGAGGGAACACCCGACGGGCGGCGCGGGTATGCCACGAGGTGCTCGAAGTCCCGACCACCCATGGCATCTTCGACGGGCAGGAGACGCGAAGATCGTCTCGCCGTGTGGTTTCCCCACGGCTTCGCGTGGCGATGTCGACCGGGTCGTGTCGTCCGAGTCGGGGTGGGAGGTTGGCAATGAAGAAGCCGAAACGTGGTGCGGTCTCGCGGACGTCGCCGGCCGGGTCCGCTCACTCGCCCGGGCCGTGAAGCGGTTGCGCAACCGTGAACCCTTGCACGTCCACGTCCACGTCCACGTCCACGTGCGTGACAGGGACATGTCGGGCACCAGGTCCGACACGACCGCGATCGGCCGAAGGCCGGCCACCGCCCTCGACACGATCGCCCTCGACCCGTCCGCCGTGCGTGACGATCAGCCGGCTGCTCCGGCCGCGCGGGGCGGTGTCGCCGGCGTCCCCGGCGGGCCGTACAGGGGGATGCGCGGCCGGAGTTCGCGTTGGGGCGACGGACGCCCGGTCGCCACCTCGCCCCACCGCCGGGGTCCGCTCACGCGAAACTCGCGGGATCGGCGCCGTCGCGAACATCAGGTACGGTCACTGCTTGTGGACGCGCCTGCACACGACGAATCCGTCCGCGTCTTTCGTGCATTCGAAAACGGGCTGAGAGATCCCCGCCGTCGTTGTCGTCCCCGAATCCCCTATGTCACCTTCGGGGTAATACGCGAGCGAGAAGTGCCGGGCCGCGCTGGGGTACTTGTCGAGCAGACCGCGAAATTCCACGATCAGTCCGTCGAACTCCTCCGGGATGGTTTTGCTCCTGCTGCGCTGCTTCGTCATGGCCGCCTCCTTGTTCGGAGAAGCGCTGGTACCGCCTCGAGGGGCAGTCACAGCCATCGACGCCGTACCACCGCTCGAGTACTTCACGCCGTCGCCCACCTCCAGCTTCACACGACGAACGCGCGTTCGCAGCGTGCGCGCCAGGCTTCGGCTCCACTGGCGACCCTTGGCGGAACATCCCGCGAATCCAGGGCCCGAGCCGGTCCCGTACAGGGACGCGAGCCATCCGCGCGCGGACGGGGCCACGCTCCCACACGCCACAGAGTGCTCGACTTCGTTTCACGGCGGGGGAGTTGGCTTGACAAGCGGGCGGGTGCTGCAGCATCGAGGTCGAGCGTGCTGCGATGCTGCTGCGCACGGAACGGGAGTCATCCGTTCGCCGGTTTCCCAACGCGCGTGCGTGCGGCAGGCGCGGGCGCGGTCCCGGCGGCTCGGAAGGCGAGGCGCACAGCAGGGTCCCGTGCGTCGAGGGTACCGATCGAGCGGCCACGCGCCGACAGGGAGCCACCGACTTACGCGCGTGCCCCGCGTACGACGACCCGGACCGGGCCGTCGTGGACCGTGGACATCGCTCCTCGGTTCGCGACATCACACCGACGGCAGCGGGAGATGCCGTCGGAATGTATTTCGAGGCGTCGGCCCGCCTGGCCTCTGTCAGAATAGTGGTGGCTCCGCATCCCCCGTCGGAGCGACGACTCGACGCCGGGCAGCCACCCCCGGGGGCTGCCCGGCGTCGCCATGCCCGGACGGAGGTGAATGAGTGACGGATCACGGCGTGGAATCGCGCCGGGAGCGTTGGTCCCGATTCGAAAGATGGCAGGTCGCGCTCGGATTGAGCGGGTTACTGGTGGCGATCGTCGCCTGTGTAGGGACGTTCATGCAGTAGCCGCACGGGCCCGGACGTTTCGGCCGCTCACATCGTGAGCCCGGCCGATGTCCGGACGGCCGGGCTCACCGATTGCATCGCGAGGGCCTGACCCGGTGGCACCCGGGTCGGGCCCTTGGCCATGGGTCGACCCCGCGGCCCCGCGGCGACACCGCACAGGCTACCCGGCCCGCGCCTGAGAGCCGCATTCGCGCCTTCTTCGGCACCCGCCACGTGGAAACCCCTTCCGGGTACGTGCTGCGCCAACGGGGAATGGATCACCGGTGTCGTCGCCGTTCCGGACGGCGGCCCGCATCCCGCACGGTGGTCCACGACGTCGACCCGACCGAAGCGCGGGAAGAGGCGCGCACCCACGCCGCCGGACTGCACCACCGACATGTCGCCTGCCTCGGCCCCCGATGCCTTCGCGGCCTCGAGCGCCGGCGGTCGACCAGTACGTCGCGTCCTACCTGAGCGGGGCGGATTCAGAGAGGCCGAACGGCAAGGTGAGGGCATGTTCCAGAAGGGTTGCCGCGGCCGCGCGGGCGTGCCGGCCGTAGTCCGCCTGGTTCAGCACCATGGCACGGCTCGCCGCTCCGTCCGCGAGGGTCACCAACTGCTCGGCGAGTGCGACGGGTTCGCGGCAGCCCAGTTCCGCCACCAGATCGGTGACCAACTGCACCATCCGGAGCTTCTGTTCGCGGGCGTAGGCGTGAATCGGATGGCTCGGGTCGGGGAACTCCGCCGCCGCGTCGATGAACGGGCACCCGCGCACCGCGGACGTGTCCGTGATCGGCTGATCGAACAGGTGGTGGATCCGTTCGCGAGGACTGAGGTCCTCACGGGTCAACACGGTCTCCATGGTGTTCCCCGACGAGACGAGCGCCTGCAGGTGGGCAATCGCCAGCTCGTCCCTGGAGCGGAAATGGGCGTAGAGCGTGCGCTTGGACACCGGCGCCTCCCCGGCGATCTGCTCCATGCCGGTAGCGGAGATCCCCTGTTCCGCGAACAGCCGGGCGGCGGCGGCCAGGATGCGCTCCCTCGCCCCGCGACCCGGTCGTCTCGTCGTGTCACTCGTCACATCCATGAGGAAAGCATACGGTCGCGTTTACTTTGCTCCGCGCGTGGGACTACGGTCGACTCGAAGGAAACGCTTACGTTTACCTTGATTCTCCCGGAGGAGTCCCATGACCCGGACCGACCGCACCGAACTGAGCAGCTACGCGGAGAAGTTGATCCGCAGCCGACGCGCCACGCGCGCCTTTCGGTCCGAGCCTGTGCCCGAGGAGACGATGCGCGCGATCTTCTCGCTGGCCGGCGCGGCACCGTCCAACTCCAACGCCCAGCCGTGGCGGGTGGAGGTCGTCAGCGGCGCACCGCGCGACCGCCTGGCGGCGTCCCTTCGGATGGCTCACGCCGCGCGACGCACATCGGTCGACTTTCCGTACGACGACGACATCTACTCGCCGGTACAGCAGGAGCGACGGGCCGCCTTCGGCAGCCGGCTCTACGGGACCCTGGGCATCGACCAAGACGACCACGCGGCCCGCACGGCCTATGACGCCGAGAGCCTGAACTTCTACGGCGCACCGCACGTCGCGTTCCTTTTCGTCGCCGAACAGGACAACGCACGGCTGGCCGGCGACGTCGGCGCCTACATGCAGACGCTTCTGCTGGCGATGACCGCGTACGGCGTGGCGAGCTGCCCGCAGGGGCTACTGAGCTTCTACGCCGACGACGTACGCACCGAACTCGGCGCCGCCGCGGGGAAACTGCTCGTCGGGATCTCGTTCGGATACGCCGACGACTCCGCACCGGTGAACCACATCGACACCGGACGTGCCGCGCTGGGGGAGACCACGACATTCCACGACTGACAGTGCTTGCCAGGAGTTGGCTCCAGCCTCGTCTGCGCGGTAACGGGATTCGGACCGTGTCCTACGGGGCGAGGCGGACGTTGGACCGCCATGGCCTCGTCGGCGTCTCCGTACACCCCGGCGCTTTCACCAGGAACCGCCGCCAGTCGATGTAGCGTCGATGCGCAGTGTAGCCGGCACACGTTCCAGGCCGGGTCATCCGGAGTCAAGGGCTTTCCCGTGGGTGGTGGGGTCCCGGTGCGCCGCCGGTCGGCTGCCAACTGGCCCATACGGCCCGCCGTATGGCGCGCCACACCGTCGGGTTCGGTCCGCAGCGAGTGCAGGCTTCCTAGGCATCGCGTGCATCCGGAAGGTTCGTGCTGGTGGGTGCTCCGCAGCGGTCGTAGTGTCCCGACTGCCTGACACTCCCCACGACAACGGAGGACGGACGGGCACGGGAACGCTCATGCCGAGGAAGACCGTGCGTGGCCGCCTGGTCCGCTCCCTTGCACTGCTTGGTGCCACCCGAACTCGGTCCGGTGCTGGACGCGTTCGCCGGGGTCCCGGCCATCGCCTCCGACGCGGACATGCTCGCGGCCGCCAAGGGCGTGTTGCCCGCCTACATCGCCGGCTACTGGGACGACGCCGAACGGTGGGCTCCCTTCCGGGACGGGCTGCGCGCGACGTACATCTCCGGGCCGGACGAGCACGGAGCCCCCGACGTCGTCGACGACCACGCCGCCCTGGCCGGCCTGACCGTGCCCACGCTGGTGATCGCCGGGCGGTTCGACGTCGTGTGCGGGGTACGGTGGGCCGAGGATCTCCACAACCTGATCCCGGCGTCGCGGCTGCTGGTACTGGAGCGGAGCGGGCACTTCGGGCATCTTGAGGAACCCGGGCTGTTCGCCGGGGAGGTCCGCGCGTTCGCGACTGTCGGGGAGGGGCGATGACGGAGCGCGAAAGCGAGGCAGCACTGGTCGGACGCGAGGCGGACAGCGCGCGCCTGGGCGCCTTCCTGGCACACGTCCCGCATTCCGGTGGCGCCCTGGTGCTGCTCGGGGACCCGGGCATCGGCAAGACGGCGCTGCTCGCGGCGCTCGCACGCGACGCCGAAGCAGCGGGAATGCGGGTGCTGCACACGGTGGGCGTGCAGTACCGAGCCCGGACGGGCTACGGCGCGCTGCGCCAATTGCTCGCGGCGTCCCCCGAAGCGTGGTCGCATGCGCCGGTGGTACCCGTGCCCGCCGCCGCCCCGGACCTCGAACGGGTTGCCGCGCCCGGACCCGATGCGGTCGCCGACGCCGTGGTGTCCCTGGTCGTCCCACTGTCGCGGGACCGGCCCACCCTGCTGGTCCTGGACGACGCGCAATGGCTGGACCCGGCGAGCGCCGTGGTCCTCGGGCAGGTCGCGCGCCGGCTCACCGGCACCCGTGCGGCCATGGTGGCGTCGGTTCGGCTGGGACACGAGTCCTTCTTCGACCACAGCGGCCTTCCGGCGCACGAACTGCGCCCGCTCAGCGAGGCGGCGTCCGACGAACTGCTCCGGCTGCGCTTCCCGTCCCTGGCTCCACGCGTACGCCGACGGCTGATGGCCGACGCCGAGGGCAACCCGCTCGCCCTGCTGGAACTCCCGGCCGCCCTCACCGACTCCCAGCGGGCCGCCGCCCAGCCCCTGCCCGTGCGCATCCCGCTGACCCAACGTCTTCAAGCGACGTTCGCGTCCCGGATCACCGCGCTCCCCGCAGCCACCCGACACCTCCTCCTGGTCGCGGCACTGGAAGGCACCGGAAACCTGCTGGTCGTGCGCCGGGCGGTCGCAGGACGCTGCCACCTCAAGCACCTGGCGCCCGCCGAGCGCGCCCGCCTCGTCCACGTCGACGACGCGACCGGACGCCTCGCCTTCGGGCACTCGCTCATCCGCTCGGTCGTGGTCGACCTGTCCACCAGCCACCAGAGGCGCGGCGTGCACCGCGCGCTCGCCGACGCGTGGACCGGCGTCCCCGAACAGCGCGCCTGGCACCTCGCGCAGGCCGCGGAGGAACCCGACGCACACGTCGCCGACCTGCTCGAGGAGGCCGCGAACATCAGCGCCCGCCGCGGCGACGGCCCCAACGCCATTGCCGCGCTCCTGCGTTCCGCCGGCCTCAGCCCGGCCGCGCCACAGCGGGCACGGCGGCCGGCCAAGGCGGCCTACCTCGGCGCCAACCTCACCGGCGACCTGCGCGACGTCCCGCGCCTGCTGGACGACGCCCGCCACGCCGCCCCGGGCCACGACTCGCTCGCCGCCGCCATCGCGGCATCGGCGTACCTGCTCAACGGCTCCGGCGACATCGACACCGCGCACCGCCTGCTCGTCGGCGCCATCGACCTGCAACCCGAGCCGTACGACCCGACCGACGCCACTCTCGCCGAGGCGATGCACACCCTGCTGCTGATGTGCTTCTTCGGCGGCCGCCCCGAGCTGTGGGCCGGCTTCGACGCCGCTGCCGCTGCCGCCAAGTACACCGCCGTCCCCGCACTCCTGGCGACCACACGCGGCACATTCGCCGACCCCGCCCGCACGTCCCCCGCGGACCTGGCCCGGCTCGACACGGCGATCGCGGAACTCGCCCACCACACCGACCCGTTGCACATCGTCCGCGTCGCCATCGCCGGCGCCTACCTGGACCGGCTGGACGGCTGTGCCGAGGCGCTGCGCCGCGTCGCACTCGCCGGACGCCGCGGCGAGAACATCACCGCCGCCATCGACGCGCTGTTCCTCCTCGGCAACCACGCCTGGCACACCGGGCAGTGGCCGGAGCTGCGCCGGATCGCCCGCGAGGCCCTGGACCTGTGCGACCGGTACGACTACTCGATGTTGGCCTGCCCGGGGCACTTCCTGCTCGCCTGCACCGCAGCGGCGTGCGGCGACCACGCGGCGCTGCAGGACCTGACCGACCGGATGGAACTGTGGTCGGTACCCCGCCGCGCCGAAAGCGTCCGGTCCTACATCCTGCACGCCAAAGCCCTGTATGCCCTCGGGCACGGCGATTTCGAGGACGCCTACCAGCTCGCGAAGATGATCGCCCCGCCCGGCGAACTGCCTCCGTGCGTCCCGCACGCACTGTGGACCCTCCTCGACCTCGCGGAGGCCGCCGCCCGAACCGGCAGACGCGACCAGGCCCGCGCCCATGTCAGGGCGGCCGAGGAGGCCGGCCTGGACAGCTCCTCGCCCCGGCTGCGCATGGTGCTCCTGGCTGCCGCCGGGCTGGGCACCGAGGACGACGAGGCCGCCGAGGCTTTGTTCCGCCAAGCGCTCGCCGTCGAGAACGCCGAACGCCGGCCCTTCGAGCACGCATCCGTCTGTACCGGGGCGAGCGGCTGCGGCGCGGCCGCTCCCCGGTCCAGGCCCGCGCGCAACTGCGGGGAGCGGTCGGAGCGTTCGAACGCCTCGGCGCGGCCCCGTGGGTCGAGCGCGCCAACCACGAACTGCGCGCCTGCGGCGAACCGGTGCGCGCCCCGGCCGGTCCCGACGCAGCCGCACTGACGCCGCAGCAGCGGGAAGTCGCGAGCCTGGCGGCCGCAGGACTGACGAACAAGCAGATCGGCGAGAAGTTGTTCCTCTCGCCCCGCACCGTCTCCACCCACCTGCACCAAGTGTTCCCGAAGCTCGGCGTGACCTCCCGCGCGGCATTGCGAGACGCCCTGGAACGTCTGCCGGACGGGTGATTTCCCGGATCTACGTCACATGACGGAAGCCTGGGGAACGCGCTCGTTCCCAGTGTTCCGACACGGGCCGCGGTTGCCGGCCCGAAGGACACCGGGAGGAATGATGAGCGACAACGCAGCGCGCGGAGACGTCGTGCCGGTCCACGGCGGTTTCGTGGACGGCTCCGGCTGGCAGGGGGTGTACGAGGCGCTCAAGGACGACGGCCACAACGTCGCCGTCGTGCGAAACCCCACCCTCTCGCTCGAGGGCGACGTGACCGCCACCCGGACGGTCATCGACGCGATGCCGGGCCCGGTCACCCTGGTCGGCCACTCGTACGGCGGCGTCGTGGTGACCGAGGCGGGCAACCACGACAAGGTCGCCCGGCTCGTCTACATCGCCGCGTTCGCGCCCGACAAGGGCGAGTCGGTGAACACGTTGATCGCCGGCCCGCCGCCCGGCGCCGCTCCGTCACAGCCACCCATCGGGCGGCCGCAACAACTAAGGCTCGAAGGGGAGTTCACGACGGGGCCGCGCCGTGACGCCTCGCATCGCTCATCCGCGCACACCCTTCCGGGTCCGATGCGGGTGGCACGCAGGCGATTACGACGGTGTCGACAGTGACGTCGCGGTACCGGCTGGACGCCCTGAGCGCCTGCCCGCATGCGAAACGCGACCGTGGTCCGTCACGTGGACGCACTCCGCCCACCGCGCCGTGATCGTGGGGCGTATGCGATTCCGGCGTGGGAACAGCCGCTGCCGATACCCGCCCGAGAAGCCGTTGGGGACGGGACGGTTGTCGACGCCGCGGGTCGATCGCCACGGCCGGATCCCGGTCCGCACCAACCGCGACTCGGTGCGATCCGGCTGAGCACGTACTTCCGGTCCAGCCGGCTCGGTCGCCGCGGCGTGGCAATGGGCCTCAAGAGTCGAGTACGGCGGCTACGGCCTCGATCTCGACGAGCTGGTCCTTGTAGCCGAGCACGGTGACGCCCATCAAGGTACTGGGGACGTCATGGTCAGCGAACGAGTCCCGGACTACCTCCCAGGCAGCCACCAAATCCTCCCGCCGGGCCGATGCGACGAGAACCCTGGTACTGATGACGTCCTGGAGCGACGCGCCGGAGGCGGTGAGAGCAGCCTGCATGTTCTCGACTGCCTTCAACGCCTGACCCGCGTAGTCCCCGATCGCTGCCGTCGAGCCGTCGTCGTTGAGGGGACACGCCCCTGCGAGGAAGATCAGGCGGGAGTCGGCGGGAGCCGTGGCCGCATAGGCATACTCGGCGATGTCGGACAGGGAGGCGGAGCGGATCAGCGTGATGGCACGAGCCACGGTCGTCGGGTCCTTTCCCATCGGGAGTTGAGCGCGGACATCCTGTCAACAACCCGTTGGCACCCGCCTTCCATTTTTCTCGCCACCCCCTCGGCAACGCCGTCGTTTCCGGTCGACACTCGTGGACCGGGTGATCACCAAATGACTCCGGAATCGAGTGAGTCGAGGATCGCCGCGAGGGGCTCGCCCCACGTTGCCCGGCGTCGCAACTCGCGCCGACCCGGCGGTTGATGTCGTGCCCGCGGCGAAATCGTGGGCCGGCCGGCCGTTCGCGACCTCGCCTCCGGATCGTCTCCGCAGCCCACAGACTGTCGGTCTCGACCATGTACTGGCTAGTGCTCGGTCGACCGGTGGGAGAGTGCGGCCATGGAGATTGCCAACCGCACGCTGACGGTGGACGTGATCGCGGCATTGACGTACTGGCCCGACGTCATCCGGGGAGGTCACAAGAACCCTCCGGACCCGGTGGATCTCACCGTTCTGCCCCCTTTCTTCAACGAGGTGTTGCAGGACCTTCCCTGGTGGAACCGCGACTGGAAGGTCGGCCACGTCGAGCCGGGTCTTCCCCTGGAGATCGAGAGTGATCACCACGGTCACCCTTCAAGCTTCACCGAGGTGTCGGTGCCGGGCACGGTCGGTTCCGGCGGTGGGGAGAGCCTGCCTTTTGTCGCCAAGGTCGGGTTTGCGGGTGACCGACTGGTCCGATTCCAGGCCAAGATCGGCGACGTGGTCCTCGGTCCTGCCGCTGCCCCCGCCGGGCGGCTGGAGCCACATCCGTTCGCAAGGGTGCTCACCGGGCTGATGGACCTGCGCGGGATTCCGGTCGGGGTGATGGCGAGGGAAACCGCACGATCGATGTCCACCATCCACATGCTTCGCAACGGAAGGCACAACCCGGAGCCGTCTCTCACCTGGGAGATTGCCAGGGCCCTGGGCCTGTCCGAAGCGGACGTCAGCGTCATCGCCGGCCTTGACGACGGCAACACGATGTAGCCGACAGGCGGCGGCGTCACGATGCGGAGTCGGTGCCGCGGCGAGCGACCCCTGGAACCCACATTCGATGCCTGTTGTTGCCGGGGCCCGCAACGCTCGGCGACCCCCCGCGCCCGCGGGCGGTGGCGTTCGATTACTCGGTGGGTCTGTGCCCGCGCCGTTCCGGTTCATCTCGGCGGTGAGGGGGGTCCGATGGGGCGACCTGCCCAGAGCCGGGAGGCTCGCCGCGCACATCGCAGGTGAGGTACTCGGCGACCCGCAGCTCGGTATCCGGCAGCGCTTGGTCGGGTTCACTCGGTGACGGCGATAGAGCCCGGGAAAAAATTTCCGGTGGACATGGAGAGATCCTGCTTCGCCGGTCCACGTCCCCTCCGAACGGGCCGCTTTCGGCGGCCCCTCGCCGAAGGGACGGCCGATGAACGAACAACTACGGCGGAGGCGTCGCGCACCGCGCTCCGCTTGCCTGTGGGCGGCAGTGATGGCCATGCTCCTCGCCCTGATGACGACGGCGGGCGCACTCCCCGCCTCCGCGGCAGACCAGCCGCTCTGGCCCACCGCCGGCTATCTCGGGAGCCCAGGCTCCAGCGCGGTCGCGGAAGTGGAGAACTCGTCGATGGCATCCGGCGCCGGGGTGCGGCTCTGGCCCTTCCACGGTGGGCAGAACCAGCGTTGGCAGTTCCTCCCACGCCCCTCGAACCGCTACACGTGGCAGATCATGGCCTCGCACAGCCGCATGTGCATGGACGTCGAGGGCGGCAGCCGCGCCCCAGGCGCGCGCGTCCGGCAGACCCCGTGTCACAACGGCTCCAGCCAGGCATGGGAGCCGTTCGTGGTCCGCCACGACGGCTGGGGCCGGCCCCTGTACCGCCTCGTCAACGGCAACAGCCACCTGTGCCTCGAAGCCGCCGGCACGCTCCCGGAAGGCGCGTCTGTGCACCAGGCGCCGTGCGCCGCCAAGAGCGCCCAGGAGTGGTCGATGACCCGCCCGGTGAGCAACCCGCTGAGCGGCAGGGTCATGGACGTGTGGTTCGCGTCCACCGACTCCGCGGTGCCGGTCTGGCTGTGGGACTTCGTGGCCGGCCCCCACCAGGAGTGGTACGCCCACACCCTGCCCGACGGCTACGCCTCCCAGTTGGTGGCCACCCACTCCCGCAAGTGCCTCGACCTCGAAGGCGGTTCGACGGCACCAGGTGCCACGCTCGTCCAGCAGCCGTGCGACACCCGCCGCGCCGGCCAGCGCTGGGTCGTCGAGGTCACCTCCTGGGACATCCACCGCTACGCGATCCACCGCATCCGCAACACCACCGCCAACCGTTGTCTGACGGCACCCACCATCGGCAACGGGACACGCCTGGTCATCCTCGACTGCAACGGCGCGGCGAGCCAGGAGTGGCGGATGTAGCCCCCACCGGGCCCGGCGTCGCGCACCCGGCGCGGGGGCTCGCACAGGCCCTGGCCGCCCATTCGGCGCCTCGCATGGTCGGTGGGCGGGGAGATCCCGCCCGCCGACCATGATTCTTCGTTGTCCCACGTCTCGGCCGGACCCCGCCGCCGTTCGGGCCGGTGGCGGGGTCGAGGTTCTCTTCCGCGTCGTCCAGGGCCAGGGGCCGGGCGAGGGTCGGGGGTGGTTCGGGGTCGGCGTCCGAGGTGGGACGGCGAGGCTTCCGACGGGCCCCGATCGAACGGGGTGGCTTCGCGCGGCGCGCTCCAAGCCTTCGGGCGGGTGGTCACCCCGGCATGGTGGTGCCGCCGTTGATCCGCAGTACCTGGCCGGTGATGAAAGCGGCGGCGGGGGAGGCCAGGTAGCAGATGGCCCATGCCACGTCGTCGGGTTCCCCGATGCGGCGCAGCGCCGCGGCTTCGATGTTGCGGTCGTGGGGGATGCCCGCGGTCATGGGTGTGTCGATGACGCCGGGGGCGACGGCGTTGACGCGGATGCCCTCGGGGCCGACCTCGATGGCGAGGGTTTTGGTGAGTTGGGCGACGGCGGCTTTGGACATGGCGTAGCAGGCGACGTTGGGGCGCAGGGTGTCGATGGCGCTGGAGGCGACGTTGATGATGCTGCCGCCGCGTTGGGTGGTCATGACGCGGGCGGCGGCTCGGCAGCCGAAGAAGACGCCCTTGAGGTTGACGGCGAGTACGCGGTCCAGGTCGGCTTCGTCGGTGTCGAGGACGCGGCGGGCGTGCGAGATGCCGGCGACGTTGACCATGACGTCCAGGCGGCCGTGGCGCGCGGCCGTGCCGTCGACGAGGGCGTCGACGGAATCGGCGGCAGTGACGTCGATCGCGTGGGAGCGGGCCCGACCGGAGCCGTGTGCGGCGCAGATCGCGTGGGCGGTCTCCGCAGCTCCGCGGGTGTCGAGGTCGGCGCATGTCACCGTGGCGCCCGCGTCGGCGAGACGCACCGCGGTTGCGCGGCCGATGCCGCTCGCGGCGCCGGTGACCAGGGCGACGTGTCCGGTGAGGTCGTGGGCGGGGTTCATGCGGTGTCCTCCTCGCCGGCTGCGCCGTCGGGCGCCGTCGCGCCGAGGTCGCCGAGGGCTCGGCGGGAGGCGTCGGCGGCGGACCGGTAGATGCCGCGGCCCATGAAGGAGGGTTCGATGGTGAAACGGGCCGTGAACGCGTCCGCGGCGGCCTGGTGCGCGCCGGTGTTGTCCGGCGCGGCGAGTACCGCCAACTCGGCCAGGTGGCAGGCCAGTTGCAGATCGCTGTCCAGGAGTTGCCGAGCGCGGGCCGCCAGGATGTCCGCTCCGCCCGCGAGTTCCGCGATCGCGGCGGCGATGTGTTCGCGCGGGGCGGGCAGCAGGTCGGCGGCGTAGCCGTTCCACCAGCCGCCGTACTGCCGGACCACGTTGGCCGCGATGAACTCCGGCCGGTCGTGCAGGGGTTGCAGGTACGGTCGACGGACCAGGTGCTCGGGTATGCGCAGGCCGTCCAGGATGGCGTCCGGGCGTAGTCCCGCGTTGAGTCCGGCGAGGGTGTGCCCGACGATGTGGCGCAGGAGGTCGGCGGCGTGTCCCAGGCGCTCCCGGATCGTGTCGGCCCCGAGCAGCGGCATCGAGTGGCCGGGGATCAGGGCGTCGGCGTCGAGGGCGGCGATGCGGTCGAAGGCGTCGGCCCATTCCTCGGCGTAGCGTTGGACCTTCTGCGGGTTGCCGGCGTTGGGGCAGACGCCGTTCCACAGGTCGCCGACGCACACGACTCGGCGGCCGGGGATCCATACCCATGTCGCGTCGTCGGTCTCGCCGCGGGCGTGGTGCAGATGGAGGTCCTCGCCGCCGACGCGCAGGGTCAGGGCGTCGTCGTACAGCGTGTCCGGCCAGATGACGTCGGAGTCCTCGCGCGGCCACCAGGTGCGCGACCCGCCGGAGTGGCGGGCATTGAGCGTGGTGTTGAACTCGGCGGTGCGCACGTACCGACGGAACCGGTCCAGCGTCGCTCGGTGTGCCACCACGCGCGGGCGAGGGTTCCCGTGCTCGGCCGCCTCGGCGAGGAGCGGGCCGTGGCCGAACGCGTGGTCGATGTGCGCGTGGCTGTAGACGACGGTGTGCAGCGGGGCGTCGGTGACGGTGCGGATCAGCCGCAACAGCTCCGGCCCGTCGTGGCGCATACCGGTGTCGACCACCACCAAGCCGGCGTCGGTCTCGACCACCGCGCTGTTGACCACGCCCGCGGTGACCTGCCAGGTGCGCGGCGCCACTTCGATGGCACGGCCCTTCGGCTCGGACCACACGTCGTAGAGCCTGCCCATGGTGGACGTCGGTGTGCGGTGGCCGCCGCGCGGCGGCGGCTCGGTTGTCGGATCGGATTGCATGGACGCTTCCTTTCCATTACCTGTTTCCATCACCTGATGGAAACAGGTGATGGTCTAGCATGTCCGTCGGACGTCGGCAAGCACGTCAGAGCGGGAGCGACATCGATGACCAGGCAGAAGCGGGCGGACCGACCCGACTCCACGGCGGGAGTGGCCGGGCCCTCCGAGCCGTCCGAGGCGGCCCCCGACAGGACCGCCACCCGGGAGCGGCTGATCGAGGCCGCGGAGCACGCCATCGCCGCCGCCGGGGTCGAGGCGGCCTCGATGCGCGCGATCAACGCCCGGGCCGGCGTCAACGTCGCCGCCGCGCACTACCACTTCGGGTCGAAGTTGACCCTGGTCGAAGCGGTGCTCGCACACCGCATGACAGCGCTCGCGGCGCGGCGCGACCGCCACCTCGCGGCGCTGGACTCCGCCGCCGGAACGCCGCCGCTGCACGCGGTCGTGGAGGCGTTCGTCCGCCCGCTCGAAGAGGTCCGCAGCCAGGAGAGCTGGGGTCCGACGTACTTGAGATTCCTCGCCGCCCTGGCGCGTGCCACCGAGCCCTGGCGCGGCCTGCTCGCCCGGCAGGCCGCTCTGCACCGTGCCGCCTTCGACGCCGAGCTCGGCCGCGCGCTGGCCGATCTGCCCGTCCCGCTGCGGCGCGTCCGCTTCGGCTGGGTCGCCCTCACCGTCGTGACCGCCCTCGCCGACAGCCCCGAGGAAACCACCGCCGAGACTGCGGACGCGTTGATCGCCTACGCCGTCGGCGCGCTCGGCGCCCCGACCGGGCCCCGCGTGGAGTTGTGATCGATGCGCTCGACGGCCGGCGTGCCGTACCCCGCCCGCCGCGCCGCGTTGGTGGACCTGGTCGCCGACCGTCCCCTGGGCCCGCCGCGGGCCCTGTGCCCCTTGTTCGGCGAGGGGGCTCGGCCGGCTGCGGGCTGACGCGGGCCCGGGCGATGGTGTCGGGGTTTCACCCGGTTGGGCGCGTGCGGGTCGTTGCGGGTGGGGCAGGCATGGTGGCGCGCCGTTCCTCCTGTTCCCGACCGGGGAGGGATGGCGTGTGGTGGGTGGGCGTCTCCTTCCGGCGGGGGAGGAGGCGCCCGACCGCACCCGGGAGGCGCCCGTGCCCGGTGTCGCGTCTCGCGGGTTGGTCAGGGTTCGTGGCCGCGGAGTTGTGAGACGTTGCCGGCGGAGGTGATCACGGCGAACAGGTGGCCGTCGTCCGGGGCTCTCCCCGTCCGGGGCTCTCCTCGTCCGGGTACAGGGTGTCCTCGGTGCCCTCGGGCAGGGTGGCCCGTCGTCGACGACCGCGGTTCAGGCCACCGGCATGCCGTTGCGGGGTCCGGCGGGTCGAACGGGACGACGGTGACCTCGGCGCCGGTGCTGTCGGCGAGTTCGAGGCAGGCGTGTGCTCCGGGCCTGTCCACCGTCGATTCTGCGACGGCCGCACCCGTCCCGTGCGTCGGCGTTCGGTCGGGTCGAGGCGCGCTCGTTGGCCGGCCAGGGCGTGTCTGGGGGATTCTGGTGTCGCTCGCGTGCCTGGTGCGTCGTATCGCAGGGTGCGGGGCCGAGGTTCGTGCTCTCGGTCGTATTCGCGGGGTCCGGTAACGCCGCGAGGTGACGTGCCGGGTGCCGTGAGTGGTGCCGTGAGTGGTGCGAAGGTCCCCCGGACGCGTCCTGGCGCGATGCGGCGCCGCGTCCGGCCTGGGTGGCCGGACGCGGCGCCGTGTGCGTGGGTATGTGCGTGTGCGTGCCGGTCAGGAGATGGTGCGCCCGAGGAAGTCGCGGATCAGGGCCGCGATCTCCGGGGTGTGGGTGGCGAGCGCGAAGTGTCCGGCGTCGAGGAGGTGGATCTCCGCGTCGGGCAGGTCGCGGGCGAACGCGCGGGCCCCGTCCGGGCCGAAGATCTCGTCGCCCGCGCCCCACGCGACCAGCGTCGGCGGCCGGTGGGTGCGGAAGTACTCCTGGAAGGCCGGGTAGCCGTCCAGGTTGAACTGGTAGTCCCAGAACAGCTGCAGTTGGATCTCCTTGTTGCCGGGTCGGTCCAGGTACGCCTGGTCCAGGACCCAGGCGTCCGGTGCCACCCGGGCCAGGCGGTCCGCCGGGATGCCGTGCGTGTGCTGCCACTTGGTGGCCTCGGCGGTCAGCAGCTCGCGCACTGCGGGCTCGTGCGTCTCGCGGTCCTTGGCGTGCGCGAAGAGCACGTCCCAGAACGGGGTGAAGCCCTCCAGATAGGCGTTGCCGCTCTGGCTGACCAGCGCGGTGATCCGCTCGGGGTGCGCGGCGGCGATCCGCAGGCCGATGGGGGCGCCGTAGTCCTGGATGTACAGCGCGAACCGGTCCAGGCCGAGGTGGTCGACGAGCTTGAGGGTGACCTCGGTCAACTTGTCGAAGCTGTACGGGAAGGCGTCCACGGCCGGCGCGTCCGACTGTCCGAAACCGATGTGGTCGGGGGCCACCAGGTGGTACGCGTCGGCGAGTTCGCCGATCAGGTCGCGGTACATCGCGGAACTGGACGGGAAGCCGTGCAGCAGGAGCAGCGTGGGGTTCGCCGGGTCGCCGGCCTCGCGGTAGAAGACGTTCAGTCCGTCGATCTCCACGGTGGCGTGGCGGATGGCGCGGTCGGCGGCGGTGGGGGTGGCGGGGGTTGCGGGGGTGGTCACGGCGTTCATGGGGATCGTCCCTTTCCGGGTCACGAAGTGGATGCGGAGGATGCGAGGGATGCGGTTGAAGCGGTGGTGCGCGCGGCGGTACGCGCCGCGCTCTCGGCAGTCGAGGTCAGGACGGCGGCGAGCAGGCTGAGCCCGACGCCGGCCGCGAAATAGGCGCGGTAGCCGCCGGTGGCCGCATGTCCGGCGGCGGCCAGGGCGAGGCCGAGTCCGGCCGAGCCCTGGTGGACCATCCAGGCGGGGGCGAGCGTGCGGCCCAGGCGTGCCGGGTCGAGGCCGCGGGTGACGACCGCCATGGTCAGCGGGATCACCGTGAACGACGCCGCACCGAACAGCACGGCGGCGACGACGAGCAGCCGCGGGTCGGGAGCCGCCGCCGCGAGCACGAGGGAAGCGGCGCGCAGCACGTGCATGACGGGCAGCAGGCGTTCGGGCGCGGTGTGGCCGACAAGGCGCGCGGTCACCGCGGACGACACCGCGGCAGCGGCGGCGGCCACCGCGACCAGGCTGCCGCCGGCCGCGGCCGACCAGCCCAGTTCGACGGCGTGCTTGGGGAGCAGCAGGACCATCGCGTACAAGGTCGCGGCATGCAGCCCGAACGCGGCGAGGATGCGCCCGCGGCCGCGCAGCGATTGCCGCTTCGGCTTCGGTAGGCCCGGCCCCGCTTGCCCGGTCGCGGGGGAAGCGCCGGAAGCCCCGGAAGCGCCGGAAGCACCTGGCACGGCTGCGGCCTGACGGTCCGTCGGGACCGCCGCCGCGAGCACCGCGGTGGCGGCGAGCCCCGCCGCTCCGATCGCCACGTACGTACCGCGCGTCCCCAACGGTCCGAACAGCCCGGCCGCCGCCCACGGGACGACCAGTTGCCCGAGGTTGATGCCGATCGCGGCGCGGGCCAACGCCGGTGCCGCACGGTCGCCTTCGGCCCGGGCGATCAGGGTGCTGACGGCGAGGCTGGAGGAACCCGCGAAGCCGAGGCCGCCGAGAACCACGTACGCCGCCACGAACTGCCCGGCGCCGCGCGCCGCGCCGAGCGCCAGGTAGCTCGCCGACAGCAGCAGGAGCGCCGCGACGATCACCCGCTTCGCGCCGAGCCGGTCGAGCAGGACGCCGACCAGCGGCTGGGCGGCGCCGGTGACCGCCGTGGACACCGCCGCCGCGACCGCGAGTGTCCCGGCGCCGATGCCGTAGTCCTCCGCGACCGGTGCGAAGAACACCCCGGCGGAGAAGTTGAGGCCGAACGACACGGTCATGGCTGCCAGCCCTGCTCCGGTACTGCCGATGCGCGGCACTGCGGCCACCCCCCTCATTTCTAACGTCTAGCGCGATGCCTAGACATTAGATTGCGAGAATCTAACCTGTCAACACCCATTCATCGGTTAGATTGGTCGGCATGGATATCAGGCCGCTGACCGGCGAACCCCTGGCGCTTGACCTCGTGAACACCCGCCTGCCGCTACACGGCGCCCTGCACGACCACCTGGACGACCCGGCCCTGCTGCGGGTCTGGCTGGCCGAACACGCCTTGGACGGACACCCCGACACCACGCCCGACACCACGTCCGAGACGGTCCTCGACGCGGTGCGCGACGCACTCGTCGCCACCCGGGAGGCGATCCGCGCCGCGCTGGAGGAAGGGGCGTACCAGGACCTGGACGCGGTCCTCGCGCGCGGGACGGTCCGCCTCGGACTCGGCGCGCAGGGCCCGACCGAGCAGGTGGACGTCGTCGACCCGGCATGGCGGCCGGCCTGGGAAGTGGCGCGCGCCTACCTGGAGTTGCTCCGCACCGCGGATCCGGAGCGGATCAGGCGCTGCGCGAACCCGGAGTGCACGCTCTGGTTCGCGGACGTGTCGAAGAACGGGCGGCGGCGGTGGTGCTCGATGGCCGAGTGCGGCAACCGGGCCAAGGCCCGAGCGCACTACGCCCGGAGCCGGTGACCGCGACCGATCCGGGCACCCGAAGACGGCCCGGACGGCGCCGGGATGCGGCGGCCGGAGGTGACGTCGGCCGGAGGTGACGTCGGCCGGTAGGAGCGGAGCCAGGCCAGGACGGCCAGGGCAGCCTTCTTGAGGGCGTCGCGGTCCTCGACCCCGGCGGCGCCGGCTTCCTCACGGGCGGTGAGCAGGGTTCACATGGCGCTCGTCCGCGCCGCCCGGGCGTGCTCCAGCGCCCCGGTGTCGTCGGTGGCCGCGACCCGTGGGCATTCGAGGTGGGCGTGTTCGAACGCGGGCCGGTGGTCGAGCAGGGGCTGGGGAACGCTCGGGCAAGGCCTCGGACGTGCGTTCGGTAGTGCGTACGGCGCCCCGTTCGTCGGCGCGACGGTACGGCTTCCCGGGCCAGGCCTCCGGGCGCCACCACGTTGGCATCCACGCCGTGGGGACCGGTCGAACTCCGCGACGACGTGGAGGAGTTCGTCGCGGAACGTCTCGGGAAGCCGGACGGAGTCCGGATCGTCGACGACACGGGCTTCGTCAAGATGGCGTAACGTCCGCCGGCGTCGGACGTCAATACACCGGCACGTCCGGAAAGATCGACAACTGCCGGACAGGCGTGTTCGCCGTGTACGCCTCCCGCCGGGGACGGGCGTTGATCGACCGTGAGCTCTACCTGCCCAAATCCTGGACGGGCGACCGGGATCGGTGCGAGGCGGCGCGGATCCCGCCGAGAGAACCTTCGCGACCGAACCCGAGATCGCCCGCGTCATGCTCGCGCGGACCCTGGCCGCCGGGATGCCGGTGGGGTGGGCCGCGGCCGACGAGGCGTTCGGGCAGGACTTCGGGTCCGTCGATTGCAGGTGGGCTTGGTCCACCCCCATGCGCCGGCGGGCTCCGCCGACGGTGTCAGCCGGCGATCTCGTCGAGCAGTGCCGCGAGTTCCGTGGGTCGCGAGAACATCGGCCAGTGGCCGGTGGGCAGGGCGTGTGTGTCGATGGACTCGGCCTTGGCGAGTTCGGCGAAGAAGGGGTGCTCGGCCGCGATCATGGCCTGGA